>CAIOZS010000278.1 GCA_903862845.1 uncultured Thermoleophilia bacterium | reverse complement strand
GCCGCCGCCGGCGAGGTCGTCGTCGCGCTCGCCGGACCGCACGGGCCGCGCCTGGCGCGCGAGCTGCGGCGGCGCGTCGCCGGCTCCGCGAGCGCGCCGTCGCTGGTCACTGTGCCCCCGGGAGCCGCGTTCGACGAGGCCCTTCTCGGCCAGGAGCTCGTGTCGCTCAAGCGCATCGTCGACGCGCTGCGCCTGAAGTGCCCTTGGGACCGCGAGCAGACGCCGCGCGACATCATCGGCTATACGGTGGAAGAGGTGTACGAGCTCGCCGACGCGGTCGCCGACGACGACCTCGCGGCCGAGCACGGCGAGCTCGGCGACCTGCTGCTGCAGGTCGTGCTGCTCGCCCTCATGCTCAGCGAGCGTGGAGGCGGCGACCTCGCCAGTGTCGCCGCCGACATCGAGGTGAAGCTCATCCGCCGTCACCCCCACATCTTCGCGGGAGGCACCGCCCGCACGTCCGGCGAGGTCAAGACCCGCTGGGAGCGCATCAAGGTGGAGCAGGAGGGCCGGGAAGGCATCTTTCACGACGTCCCCGCGTCGTTCCCCGCCCTCCTGCAGGCGCGCAAGCTGCAGCAGCGGGCGGCCGCCGTGGGCTTCGACTGGAGCTCGGCCGCCGAGGCCTTTCCCAAGATCGCCGAGGAGCTCGCCGAGCTCGCCGAGCTCTTCGCCGAGGCGGCCGCCGCGGGCGCGCCGCCGCTCGCCGCTGCGCCGCCGGTCCGCGACCCCGACCGTCACGACCCGCGGGTCGCCCACGAGGTCGGCGACCTGCTGTTCGCCGGCGTCAATGTGGCGCGGCTGCTGCACGTCGACGCGGAGCTGGCCCTGCGCGAAGCTTCGCGGCGCTTCACGCGCCGCGTTACGGGGGCCGCCGAGCTGGCGGCCGCCGAAGGCGACGATTGGTCTGCGTTAGACTTGCCGCTGCAAGAGGAGTACTACCAGCGCGCCAAGGCCGGCGAGACCGCCGCGGCCTCCAGCCAAGAGTGAGTAGAGGGAGCGTTTCATGACCACGATCATCGATGTCACCGCCAGGCAGATCCTCGATTCGCGCGGCAACCCCACGGTTGAGGTGGAGGTCGAGCTCGAGGCGGGCGTCGTGGGCCGCGCCGCCGTGCCTTCTGGCGCTTCCACGGGCGAGTACGAGGCCGTGGAGCTCCGCGACGAGGGCGGCGAGTACATGGGCAAGGGTGTGCGCACCGCTGTCGACAACGTCAACAACGTGATCGCCGAGGAGATCGTGGGCTTCGATGCCACCGATCAGCGCCTTGTCGACCGCATGCTCATCGAGCTCGACGGCACGCCCAACAAGGCCAAGCTGGGCGCCAATGCCATCCTCGGCGTGTCGCTGGCCACCGCCTACGCGGCCGCCGCGGCGCTCGAGCTGCCGCTCTACCAGTACATCGGCGGCTGCAACGCCTACACGCTGCCCGTGCCCATGATGAACATCATGAACGGCGGCAAGCACGCCGACAACAACGTCGACCTGCAAGAGTTCATGATCATGCCCATCGGCGCCGCCGACTTCGAGGAGGCCCTGCGCATGGGCGCCGAGGTCTACCACGGGCTCAAGTCGGTGCTGAAGACGAAGGGCCTCAGCACCGCGGTCGGTGACGAGGGCGGGTTCGCCCCGAATCTGGCCTCCAACGAGGAAGCCATCCAAGTCATCATGGAGGCGATCGACGCCGCGGGCTACGAGCCCGGCAACGATATCTTCATCGCCCTTGACCCGGCCGCCTCCAGTTTCTATGAGGGCGGCAAGTATGTGCTCGCCGGCGAGGGCCGCAGCCTGAGTAGCGCCGAGATGGTGGAGTACTATGCGGCGCTCGTCGCCAAATACCCCATCATCAGCATCGAGGATGGCCTTGCCGAGGACGACTGGGAAGGCTTCAAGCTCATGACCGAGAAGCTCGGCGACCGCGTGCAGATCGTCGGCGACGATCTCTTCGTGACCAACACCGAGCGCCTGGCGAAAGGGATCGAGCTCGGCTCCGCCAACTCGATCCTCATCAAGCTCAACCAGATCGGCACGCTCAGCGAGACGCTCGACGCCATCGAGATGGCCAAGCGCGCCGGCTGGACGGCGGTGTGCTCGCACCGTTCCGGCGAGACCGAAGACACGACGCTCGCCGACCTCGCCGTGGCCACCAACGCCGGGCAGATCAAGAGCGGCGCCCCGGCGCGCACCGACCGAGTGGCCAAGTACAACCAGCTCTTGCGCATCGAGGAGATGCTCGGCGAGGCCGCCTACTATCCGGGCGCGGCGGCGTTCTACAACCTGAAGAGGTAGGATACCCAGCTTCAGCCCACGAGAAGGCCCACGACGCGGAGGAAGCGCGAGCATGTACTGTCCTGAGTGTGGCCACGACGCCGGCGAGGCCAAGTTCTGCCCCGAATGCGGCGCCGACCTGGCCGGCGTCAAGAGCGCCCTGAAGGGCAAGACCACCGGCCGGCAGGGCGGCAGAGGCGGTCAGGGCGCCGGCGGCGGGAGCCGGCAGACGGCCGCGGCCCGCCCGCCTGCCCGCGGCCTCTCCCCGGCGGTGATCTGGGGCGGCTTCGGCGCGGTCGCCGTGGTCGTCATCGTCGTCGTCGTGATGCTCTCCGGCGGATTTGGCGGCAGCGGTGCGCCCAGCGGCTCCGGCGCGCAGAGCGCCGCCGCCGTGACGGCCGTCACCGCCGACACCAGCGGCAGCTACCAGGACCTCGTGACGCGCGCCAACGGTCTGTACGACCAGGGCGCCGCCAAGATGCCGGGCGGCATCCCCAACCAGCAGGGATCGGCGTACTTCGGAGCGGCCGCCAAGGTCTATGAGGCCGCGTGGGCCAAGCAACCCGGCGATCCCAGCGTGGGCACCGACTGGGCCATCTCCCTGTTCTACAGCGGAGATGTGAACGGCGCCGTCAAGCAGGTGAACGTCGTCCTCGGCGCCGACCCGCGTTTTCAGCCTGGGCTGTTCAACAAGGGCATCTTCCTGAGTCACATGTCGCGGCTCACGCAGAACAAGGCCCAGGCGCAGAAGTTCGTCGACCAGGCGCGCGCCACTCTGGTCGCGGCGATCGCTGTGGATCCGTCCTCCACCGTCGGCAAGCAGGCGGATGCGGCTCTCAAGGGCCTGCCCACCCCGTCGCCCACAAAGTGACCTGCGTGCAGGGAGCAGGACCGCCGCTCACGAATCTCTAGGGATGACCGGCCGCCGCGCGTACGGCGTCCGGCGGGTCGGCAAAGGGAGCACAGGCTTGACCCAGGCAACTACGGTCGAAGGGCACGCGGGGGCGCCTCGCCGTAGCGGCAGGCGTGCCCGCGATCATGGCGCCGCGCCGCGGGTGCACCTCGGACGGCTGGTGATTCTCGCCCTCATCCTCATCGGCGCGTCGTTCTACGTGGCTCCGCTGCGCGCGTTCTTCGCGCAGCAGAACCGCTATCAGAGCGCCGCGGGCGCTCTGCAGGTGGCGCGTGCCGACAACGCCGCCTTCGACCAGCAGATGCGGCTGCTCAGCACGAAGACCTACGTGGCGCAGGCGGCGCGCGCCGACTCCATGCTTGTGCCGCCCGACACGCAGGTGTTTGTCGTCAAGGGCCTTCCGGGCGCCGACGCTGCGCCGGCCGTCACTTCGGGCAGCGTGCCGGCGGCCGGCTCCATCTCGCTGCTCGACCGCGTCAAGGACCTCTGGCGCACCCTGCTGCGCTGACCCGGCGGTGAGCTCACACCTGCGCATCCCGCCGCGCCTCGTCGACGGCGCCGACCGCGCCGTCGTGAGCGCTCAGCTCGGCCGCACGCCGCAGGCGATGAGTCGCGTCGCGGCGCGCTGCCCTTTCGCTCTTCCGGCCGTCGTCGAGACGCTTCCCTACGACGCCGGCGGCAGGCCGTTCCCGACGCTCTTCTACCTCACGTGCCCGACGCTCGTGGCCGCCGTGTCGCGACTGGAGAGCAGCGGCGGCGTGCAGGTCTGGTCTGCGCGTCTGGCGGCGGAGCCGGCGCTGGCGCGCGCCGTCCGGCTTGCTGCAGCCGCGACGCGCCGCCGCCGCGGGGAGCTTGTCGGGCGCTTCGCGCTGACGATGGTCGATGGCGGCGCTTCGCTGACGACCGGGGTCGGAGGCGTGGGCGACGTGCGCGCCGTCAAGTGCCTGCACGCGCACGTCGCCCACGCCCTCGCGCGCCCGGGCTACACCTTCGGCCGGGCGGTGCTCGCGGACGTCGAGGCACCGTGGTGCGCCGACGCTCGCTGCGCGGCCTTCGTGCCGTCGGCGCGGGCCGCGCCGTGAGAGTCGCCGTCGTCGACCTCGGCACCAACACCTGCCGCCTGTTCCTTGCGGAGGTCAGCGGCGCCGGCGAGGTACGGACCCTGGCGCGCTTGACGACCGTGGTTCGCCTCGGCCAGGGCGTCGATCGCAGCGGACGCCTCGACCCTGCCGCCGTCGCCCGCACGCGCGCCTGCCTTGCCGAGTATGCGCCGCGCCTCGAGGCCTACGGCCCCGCGCGGCGCCTGCTCGTGGCCACGAGCGTGCTTCGCGACGCCGCCGACGGCCGCGGCTTCCTCGCCGGCGTCGAGCGCGACTTCGCGCTGCCCTCGCGCGTGCTCGCCGGTGAGGAGGAGGGCGCCCTGGCCTTCCGCGGCGGCACTGCCGAGCTTGCCGGCTGGGTGAACGGGCCTCTGCTGCTCACCGACATCGGTGGCGGCAGCACCGAGATCGTCGTCGGCGCCGCCGGCGCGCAGCCCGACTTCGTGCGCAGCCTGGACATCGGCGTCGTGCGCCTCACCGAGCGCTTTCTGCACCACGATCCGCCGGCGACGGAAGAGATCGGCCGGCTCACGGCGTTCGTTGCCGCGGCGATCGCGGAGGCCGTGCCGGCCACGGTGCGCGGCGCCGCGCGCGGCGCCGTGGGCGTGGCCGGCACCTACACCACGCTCGTCGCCCACAAGCTCGCCCTGCGTGTGTACCGCACCGAGCTGGTCCACGGGCACCTGCTCACCTTGGCCGACATCGACGCCGCGATCGCCGAATTCGCGGGACTCACCAACGAGCAGCGCGGCCGGCTGCCGGGCATCCAGAAGGGGCGCGAGGACGTGATCCTCGCCGGCGCCCTGATCGCCCGCGAGGCCTGCCGCGCCTTCGGCCTCGCCGAGGTGCGCTGCAGCGAGGCCGATATCCTCGAGGGCGCGGCCCTGGCGCTGGCCGAGGGCTCGCTGCGACCGGTCTGAGGATCGCCGCTTGTCGCCGCGCGGCCGCGCGCGCCCTGCCGGCTGAGTCCCTTCGGCCGGCGCCCGGCGCTCGCCGCAGGCCTGCCGGGCCTCGCGTCGTATACTCCCTCCGTGCCGGAGTGGCGGAACTGGCAGACGCCGGGGACTTAAAATCCTCTGCCGCTGCGGCGGCGTCCGGGTTCGAGCCCCGGCTCCGGCACCAAGAGTCCCTGCTCGGCGGCGTTTCCGAGGGAGTCGGCAGGCCGCCGGCTCACAGGTCCTGACTGGCATCCGTCAGCAGTGGCCGGCAAGACCGCTTCACTCCTCATTCTCAGAAGCCCTGCGGCACATCGAACTTCGTGACGTCGCCGTCTTCGTCGTCCACCAGCGTGACGGTCAAGTCGTGTGGCCCCTCCCCCCCGTCATCGTCAATCGCGATGTAGTGCGTGAACGGGAAGTCACGCGCGTCGCCGGAGGCCTTGTCGGGGCCGATCGCGCCGCCGGTGTTGCGCCAACGTCGGGCGCGTGGCCTGCGCTGGCCGCGGCTGCAGTGAATCGCGCCGCGCCGGCGCGTCAGGCTGATGCGCTCGCCGGCACTCAGTAGATACAGGCATCGAGCAACGACAGGACCTCTTCGAGCACCGCGCCCGGTGCCGGCCCGACGCGCTTGGCGCTGCGGGCACGGAAGTCGATCGACTTGACCTGTTCGACCATCACGACGCCGGTCACGTCGCAGTCGTCAGGGATCGCGACGTGAAAGGGGTAGTCGCGCGGGGAGTTGGTGACCGGGCAAGCGATGCACAGCCCGGTGTGCTTGTTGAAGAGGTCGTTGCTGATCACCAGGGCGGGACGTCGGCCGCGCTGCTCGTGACCCGACTGCGGGTCGAAGGTCAGGGCCACGAAGTCGCCCTTGCGGGGCACATAGGCGGCCACCTACCAGACCTCGCCGCCGACGGGTGGTCCCCAATCGGCCTCACCGGGCTTGTAGCCCTTGGGCATGGCGGCGACCAACTGCTCGAGATCGAGCGCGCCGCGCACGCGGCGTACCGGCCTCACCACGATGCTGCCCTCTTGGACCGCGACGTCGACGACGTCTCCGACCTCGATGTGGGCATCGGAGAGCACGTGCTTGCTCAGGCGCAAACCTTGACTGTTGCCCCACTTCTGGACTCTGGTGACCATCGGGCGAACCTCCTGTGGCTACCCGAAGTATATCCCCGCCCGACATCGATGTGAAGCACTGCTCCCGGACTGTGGTGCCGGCGTGGTGCGCGCGAGCCCGAGGCCTCGTGCGGCCGGAAGCTCAGCGGCCGTGGTGGCCAATCTGCACGACGTGCTTGCCGGCTGCGCCGACCACTACGGTTGAGACTCAGGCGCTGCGAGATCGGCCAGGATGCGGCGTGCCTCATCGGCGTCGCCGGCGAGGACCTGCAGGTCGACGGGGAAGGCACCGGGGTACGGGAGCAGCATGCCGCGCACCGAGAAGCGGACATCGGCCGACTGGAGCAGGGATTCGGCGACCGCCGCCAGGCCGGGGTCGTGGGTGGAGAAGACGGTCACCAGGCCGTCGGTCGAGTGGCGGCGTGCCGGCTTGGCGGTGGGCAGCACCTCGACAAGCTCGACGTTGCATTCGGCGCAGCGGGTGAAGCTCGGCACGTATTCAACGTGACACTTGGGGCAGTACATCTCACGCCTCCGGTGGACTGGCCACAGCCAACGCCATGCGCATAACCCGTGCGCCGTGCGGCTTCAGTCTAGCAAAGCCCGCCGGCGCATCGGGTTGATGCGCCTGAGGCGGCAATGGTGAGCGGATCCGAAAGCCACGAGAAGCGCCGCGTGCCGGCCGTCCGCGCTCTGCCGGCGGGGCTCGCGATGGAAGAGGTGGTGAAGTTTTCGTGCCCGCCCGCCGATAGTCTGAGGGATGAGCGATTCCCCGGCATCTGGAGGGCGGCACCCGGACTGGCTGCGGGTGCAGCAGGCGTCGGATCTGCTTGGCGCCAGCCCCAGCACTCTGCGGCGCTGGGCGGACTCGGGAAAGGTACCGTCGCGGCGCACGCCGGGCGGCCAGCGGCGCTTCTCGCGCGACGCCCTTGCGGCGCTGCTGCCGCCGGCGCCTGCCGCCGCGGACGCCGCGGCCTCGGCGGCCCGGCTCGAGCAGGATCGTAAGCTGGCCCTGGTGTTCGAAGCCACGCGGGCGGTGACCTCGTCGCTCGTCCTCGAGGATGTCCTCGAACTGGTGGCGCGCACGACGGCCGCGGCCATGGGGACGTTCGCCGCCGACATCTTCGACTACTCGGCGGCCGACAACACCATGATCTCCACCGGCTACTGGGCCCAGGACATCACGCCCGAGGACGAGGACTATCTCGGTTCTCGCATCTCCCTTGACGAGCGCCCCGGCTACTACCCCTGCGTCGACGAGCCCAGACTGGTCGAGCAGCAGTTGGACGACCCCGATCTGCCGCCCGACGAGCGCGAGATCGCCGCGCGCTGGGGCGAGCAGAGCACCCTCATTGCCCCATTGCGCTACGGCGGCGAGCTCATCGGACTGCTGGGCTGCACCGAGAAACGCTTTGTGCGCCGCTACACCGACGAGGACAAGGAGATGCTGGAGCTGCTGGCGGTGCCTGCCGCCATGGCCATCCACAACGCCAGGGCCTTTCGCGAGCAGGAGGAGAGGGCGCGCAGGCTGGTGACGCTGCGCGAGTGTGGTCGGGCCGTCGCCTCGTCGCTGCACGTCGACGAGGTGCTGGACACCTTGGCGCGCAAGGCCGCGGAGGCCCTGGGCTCTCCTGAATGCGTCATCTTCGACTACGCCGCCGCCGCAGACACCCTGACGTCAAGGGCCTTCTACGGCGAGGACCGCCAGGACTACGAAGGCCTGGGCGAGCCCTTCCCGCTCAGCGACTCACCCTCCGATAGGGTGCTGCTCGAGGACCGGCGAGTCGTCGTCGAGACGATCTCCGACCCGGGCATCGCGGCGGACTCTCGCGCCTCGATGGAGCACTTTGGGGAGCAGACCTGCCTCAACGTGCCTCTCCACTTCGGCGACGAGCCGCTCGGCATCCTCGTGCTCATCGAGACGCAGCGCGAGCGCGTCTTTTCGCAGGACGAGACCGAGCTGATCGGCGGAGTCGCCGAGCAGGCCGCCGTGGCCATCCACAACGCGCGCCTCTACGAGGAGGTGAAGCACCTCCATCTGGGCAACCTCAAGGCGCTCACCTCAGCGCTCAGCGCCAAGGACTACTACACGCTCGGTCATGCGGCGCGCGTCTCCGCGTACATGACGTTGCTGGGCCGCGAGCTGGGCTGGACCGACGAGCGTCTGGCAGAGGTCCAGGACGCCGCCTACCTGCACGACATCGGCAAGATCGCCGTGTCCGACCGTGTGCTCCTGAAAGCGGGTCCACTCAACAGCGAGGAGTGGGAGCTGATGCGCCAGCACCCGGGCATCAGCGCCGAGATCGTGCGGCCTTTGTTCAGCGAGGAGCTGACCCTGGCGGTCCGTCATCATCACGAGCGCTTCGATGGCGCCGGCTACCCCGACGGTCTGGCCGGCGCGGCGATCCCCCTCCTCGCGCGGGTCATGTGCCTCGTCGACGCCTACGACGCGATGTCGTGCAGCAGGCCGTACCGGGTGAGCCTCACCCGACGGCAGTGCCTCGAGGAGATGAGGCGCTGCAGCGGCGTTCAGTTCGATCCGGAGCTGGTGCCGGCGTTCGAGCGCGCCCTCGAGCGCCTGGAGGGGCGTCGCCGCGGCGGCGTCGCCGTGGCGGAGCAGGCCGCGGCGCTCGTCGATCCCGACAATCATGCCCTGCTGCGCTCGCGCGCCGACGAGGCTCGGCCGGAGTACGCCGAGATGGTCGGTGCCCTGCGCGCGCTGCGCGACGCCAGCCCGCACGTGCGCTTCATCACCACGTTCGCGCTTCAGGCCGACAACACCGTCACGGTGCTCGACACGGGGGTGACGCCGGAGGACTTCTCCCACGTCGGGGATCCGTATCTGCCGCACGACGAGCTCGCCGCGGTGCTGTCCGGGGGCAGCCTGGACGCCAACGTCGTGAACGCCGACGAGTTCGGCGTGTGGGTCACGTGCGTCGCCCCCCTGCGCGCCGGCGCCGGCGACGCGGCGGCGGTCACGGTCGACCTGCCGGCCGTGGAGTCAGGTTCGTTGCACCAGCTCCACCGCGATCTGTCGCAGGACCTCTCGGCGATGCTGCAGGCGGCCTCGGTGCGCTGGAGCCGGGCCGAGCTGGAAGCGATCACGGACGGCCTCACGGGTCTCTACAACCACAGGTACCTTCAGGTCCGGCTGGAGGAGGAGATCGAGCGGGCGCGGCTGGAAGAGGAACCGCTGTCGCTGCTGTTCATCGATCTCGACGAGTTCAAGGCCTACAACGATTCGCGTGGTCACAAGGCCGGCGACGAGGAGCTGCGCCGCGTCGCGCGCGCCGTCGAGAAGCACGCGCGGCGTGTCGACCTCGTGGCTCGCTACGGGGGCGACGAGCTCGTCGTCGCGCTCCTGGGGACCGGCACGGCCGCTGCCGTCGAGACCGCCGAGCGCATCCGCCGCGGTATTCGCGCCGAGGACGCGGACGCCGGGGCGATCACCGTGAGCATCGGCGTCGCTACCTTCCCCGACGACGCGGGGTCCAAAGCCGAGCTGCTCGACAAGGCCGACTGGGCGATGTATGCGGCCAAGCGCGCCGGTCGCGACTGCGTGGTCGCGTTCATGGGAGCGAGGATGCCGGAGGCCTGAAGCTGGGTCGGCGAGCGCGACCCGGCCGGGCCTCCTTTACAGCCGCCCGGCGCGGCCCTACCATCAAGGACGAAGAAGAGCACGGGCGCGCCCTGCGGATGGCCGCCGGCCGCGCCCGCCCAAGGGGGCCCCATGAGCTACATCGTCGCAGGCGTCATCGTCGTCATCATCATCGTCGTCATCGTGATCCTCGCCATGGGCATCCGCGTCATCAGGCCCACGCACCGCGGCCTCGTGGAGCGCCTGGGCAAGTACAACCGCTACTGCGATCCGGGCCTGCACCTCATCATCCCGGGGCTCGAGCGCCTGTTCCAGGTGGACGTGCGCGAGGTACTGGTCGAGGCGCAGCCGCAGACCATCATCACCAACGACAACCTCAACGCCAAGGTCGATGCGCAGGTGTACCTCAAGGTCAAGGCCGACGAAGAGAACGTGAAAGCCTCGCAGTACAACGTCACCAACTACGAGAACCAGATCGTCAACCTGGCGCGCACCACGCTGCGTAACATCATCGGCACGCTCACGCTCAAGTCGGCCAACAGCGAGCGTGGGCGCATCAACGAGGAGCTGCGCGGCACGCTCAAGAACGAGACCGCGAGCTGGGGCATCGAGATCCTGCGCACCGAGCTCAAGGAGATCGACCCGCCGGTGGACGTGCAGGAAACAATGAACAAGGTCGTCAAGGCGGAGAACGAGAAGATCGCCGCTGTCGACTACGCCACCGCCACCGAGACGCAGGCCGATGGCCAGCGGCGCGCCGAGATCAAGAAGGCCGAGGGCATCAAGCAGGCCAAGATCCTCGCCGCCGAAGGCGAGGCCCTGGCCATCAAGCTGGTCAACGAGGCCGCCGAGCAGTATTTCGTCGGCAACGCCCAGGTGCTGCGCAAGCTCGAGACGGTGGAGAAGGCGTTCTGGCAGAACGCCAAGATCATCGTGCCGGCCAACGGCGAGCTGGTGAACATCATCGGCGACCTCGCCGGCATCGCGCCCGTACCGGTGAAGGTGCCGGTGAACACCACGCCGGTGCGCAAGTAACGCTCAGGCGGATCCGCGTGCGTCTCGCCGGCGGGAGCGCTGAAAGGCAGCCTCGGCGAGCCAGACGTGGTCGAGCGCCTCGCCGTGGCGGCCTTCCGAGGCGCGCGCCCGCACAGGCTTCGCCGGGATGCCCGCCACGACCATGCCCGGCGCCACGTCCCGGTTCACCAGCGCGCGCGCCGCGATGATCGCCTCCTCGCCGACGGTCACGCCCGGCAGGATCGTGGCGCCGGCGTACACTTTCACGTACGGGCCGATCGCGACGGGCGCGTACGTGCGTACCACATGGTCCGCCTCGCTGTGCCCGTGACTGAAGACGGCGACCCACTCCGCGAACGCGGTGGCGTCGCCGATCGTCACGCCGCCCTTGGTGTCGAGGAAGACGCCGCGGTTGAGAAACACGTCGTCTCCCACCTCGAGCAGCTGCCCGAAGTTGAAGCGCACGCCCTCGTCGGCGATGAAGTCGCGGCCGCAACGCTTGAAGAGGCGTTCCGCCACAAGGCGGCGATACGGTATCGCGAAGTCGGTGACCACGCTGAGCGGCAGCTTGTCGAAAACGTCCCAGAGGAGGTGCAGGGCGCGCGTGCGCGCCGTGATGCCGATCTCACCCGCCTTGGGGAGGTACTCGTTGTACAGGCGCGCTTCGGGTAGCAGATGGGCGGGAAAACCGGGCGCGCCGAGGCGCTCGAGAATCTGCGCGACGGCCTTGGGACCCAGCTCGCCGTCGAGCAGCCGCTCGACGGCGGCCAGCTCCTGCGTGATCGTCGCTCCCATGGTGCCTCCCGGTGAAGTTGTCCGCTGCGGGCAGTCATCGGCCGGGGCGCCGCCGCACTTGAGTGCCGGCCCGCCCGGCGGGCCGCTCGTCCGCGCCTCAGGCCTTCTTCTTGCGCGGCTTCTTCTCTTTGGGCGGCAGGCTCGCGGCGTAGGCCAGGCCCCTGGCCATCCAGCCGCGCAGCGCGTCGCGGTCGGCAAGCATCTCGTCGGGAAAGACGACGTACTCCTTCATCGGCCGGCCCTCCATGGGCTCGAAGAGGTGGGCGCCGGGCTGCGCCAGCAGCTCGGCGCGATCCTTCTCGCCGAGGCGCACAAAGAGGCTCTCCTGATGGACGGCGGCGAACATGTTGCCGCCGGTCCAGTAGCACGGGCCCCCGAACATGGGCTTGAACTCAACGGGGGCCTGGCCCTCGGGGATCACGTCGTGCAGAAGCTGGATGAGATCCTCTTGCGGCTTGCGCCATTTCACGGCCACTACCTCAGTGCTTGTCGTGCCGCGGCACCACCAGCACCGGCAGGCTGCTGTGGTGCAGCAGCTTGAGCGCCGTGGAGCCCAGGAAGGCGGCGGAGACGGCGCCGTGACCGTGGCTGCCGACGACGATCAGCGCTGCGCCGTGCTCTTTTGCCGCCTCGAGCAGCACCTCGACGGGGCGGCCTTCGGCGACCAGCGTCTCGGCCTTCACGCCGGCGGCGGCGAGCTTCTCGGCGGCGCTCCCCGCCTGTTCCTCACCGTAGCCGCGCACGAGCTGCGCGTGATCGTCGAACTCGGCGCTCATCATCAGCGGCGAGTCGGTCATGCCCATCGGCACGTAGCCGATGGAGAACTCGAAAGCGTAGACGACCACCACCGCGGCGTCCGGGATCGCGGCGGCCAAGTCGATGGTGCGCGCGAGCGCCGTCTGTGAGCAGTCCGAACCGTCGTAGCCGAGCACCAGCGTGGTGGGCATCGCGTCCTCCTTGAGTAGGTCCCTGGGGCAACTATGCTCGCCGGGGGCGGCGGCAAAACGGGGCGCCTACGCCGCCCGTCGCATGGCCGCTCGCCGCGCCAGCACTCCGCGCCCCGGCGCCGCCACAAACGCGACCAGAAACGCCGCCGTGGCGGTGAGCACCACGGCGGCTCCCGAGGCGACGTTGAGATAGTAGCTGACGTACAGGCCGGTGACGCTGGACGCGGCGCCGATAACGGCCGCCAGCGCCATCATGCTCGACAGACGCCGGGTGAGCAGATAGGCGGTCGCCGCCGGCGTCACCAGCATCGCCGCGACCAGCCCGACGCCCACGGTCTGCAGGCTCACCACCACGGTCAGCGCGAGCAGCACCAGCATGACGAAGCGCAGCAGCTCGGGGCGGCGACCCAGGGTGTGCGCGAGAACGGGGTCGAACGAGGCCAGCAGGAGCTCCTTGTAGAGCAGCAGGATCGTGGCCAGAACGCCCACCGCGAGCGCCCCGGTGAGCCACAGGTCGCCGGGGCTCACGCCGAGCACGTTGCCGAACAAGATGTGCGTCAGGTCGGTCGCGTACGAGCGCACCGTGCTGATGAGCACGACCCCCAGCGCCAGGGCGGCGGCAAACAGGATGCCGATCGCCGTGTCCTCCTTGACGGCGCCGCGCCGCGAGAAGAGCCCGATTCCGGCCGCCACGACGAGCGCGGCCACCAGCGCTCCGGCCAGGATGTTGGCGCCCAGCAGGTAGGCGATCGCCACTCCCGGAAGCACGGCGTGCGCCAGGGCGTCGCCGAGGAATGCCATGGCGCGCAGCACGACGAAGCAACCGAGAACCGAGCAGACGACGCCGACGATCAAAGATGCCGCGAGCGCCCGCTGCATGAACTGGAGCGTGAAAGGCTCTGTGAGCCAGTGGATCATGCGTCGCCCACGTCGCGCTCGTGGTCGCGGCGGTGCTGCCCGCCGGCGACCTCGCCCGTGCCGCACTCGTCGATCACCATCATGCCCTCGAGGAAGAGCGCGTGACCGCCGAAGGCCGTGCCGATGTGCTCCGCGGTGAAGACCTCGGGCGGCGGGCCGTAGGCGATCAGCCGCCCGTTCAGCAACGCGACCAGCTCGAAGCGCTGTGACGCGGTCTGCAGGTCATGGGTGCTCACGAGGACGGTGATGCCGCGCCGTCGCAGACGCTCGAGGATGTCCAGCAGGGCTTCCTTGGCGCCGACATCGACTCCGCTGAAGGGTTCGTCGAGCAGAAGCACGTGCGGCTCCTGGGCCAGCGCGCGGGCCAGAAAGACCCGCTGCTGCTGCCCGCCCGAGAGGTCCCCGACGGGGCGCCCGGCGAAGTCGGCCATGCCGAGCTCGTCGAGGCAGTCGGCGACGAGCTCGCGGTCCGCCGCCCGCGGACGGCGCAGCCAGCCCAGGCGGCCGTAGCGCCCCATCATGACGACGTCGCTCACGGTCACGGGGAAGGTCCAGTCGACCTCTTCGCGCTGCGGCACGTAGGCGATGGGCTGGGCCTGCGTCCCTGGGGCGCGGTCGCGCAGCTCGATGCGCCCGGCGCGCAGCGGAAGGAGGCCCACCAACGCCTTGAACAGCGTGGACTTGCCGGCGCCGTTGGGCCCGACGATGGCTACCTGGCCGCCGTGCGGCACGGCCATCGTCACGGCGTCCAGCGCCGTCCGCCCGCGATACGCGACGGTCACGTTCTCGAGCGAAAGGCAGTCGTCGGTGCTCACCTGAACGCCTCGACGATGCGCTGCGTGTCGTACTTCATCATGGCGATGTACGTGGGCGCCACGCCGCCCGCCGCCGTCAGCGAGTGGTCCAGCAGATCGGTGACGACCCTGACCCCGGTCTCGGCGGCGATCTGCTCGGCCAGTTGCGGGTTCTCGTCGATCTCGACGAAGATCGCCTTGGCACCGCTCCTGCGGATCGCCTGCGTGAGGTCGCCGAGCTGCCGCGCCGTCGGCGTGTCCGCGGTCCCTACGCCGGGGAGGACCGTGCCCACGATCTGGAAGCCGTAGCGATCGGCGAAGTAGCCGTGACTGGCGTGGTTCATGACGAGCGTGCGGTCCTGCGCGGGGATCTGCGCGACCTGCGCCTTGATCCAGGCGTCGAGCTGCTTCAGCTTGGCGGAGTAGGCGGCGGCGTTGACCGCGTAGGCCGCCGCCCCGGACGGGTCGGCTTTCACGAACGCGTCGCGGATGTTGGCGACGTAGGTCTGCACGGCGACCGGGTCGAGCCAGAAGTGCGGGTCGATCTGGCCGGCGCCGAGCGGCGGTTCGCCGGGCTGCGGCGTGCGGGTCTTGAGGCCGGCCGACGCGTCCACGATGGTGGCGCTGCCGCCGACGTTCGTCAGCGTGTCCAGAAGCGGACCCTCGAGGCCGCCGCCGTTGACGATCACGAGGTCGGCGGCCGCCACCTCGCCGAGGTCCTTCGGCGCCGGCTCGAAGGCGTGCGGGTCGGCGCCGGGCGGGATCAGCGTGCGCACGGTGAAACGGTCGCCGGCGACGTTCTGGGCGATGTCGGCGAGAAAGCTCTCGGCAGCCACGACGTCGAGCCTGCCGCGGTCGCCGCTGTCGCTGCCGGCTCCGCAGCCGGCGGCCGCGAGCAAGACGGCCGCGGCGACGAGCGCGAGGATCATCGGCAATAGCGGCGCCGTCACGCGCCGCCGCGCGGGCGGCGCCGTCACGCGCCGCCTCCGGCTGCCCCACGTGCCTGCCCGGTGCGCGCGCCGCACGTGGGGCACTCTCCGCTGAGCTGCAGGAAGTGCTCGGTGATGCGGTAGCCGGTCTGCAGCACAGCGGCGTCGACCACGGCGCCCATGTCGCACTCGGTGAACTCCGCCACCCGGCCGCAAGCGCTGCAGACCACGGTGTGGCCGTGCGCCGCGCCGGCGGGCATGAAGGCTTCGCAGTGGTCAGGCCCGTGCACGCGGCGCAGGGCGCCGATCTCGCTGAGCAGCTCCAGGGTGCGATACACGGTCGTGAGGCCCAACTCGGGGCAGCGCTCACGGGCGGCGTCGAAGACCTGCACCGGGCTCACGCTCGAGGAGGCCTCGGCGACCGCATCGAGCACGGCGTGCCGCTGCCGCGTGAGGCGCAGGCCCCGTGCGGCGAGCGTCCCGGCGATCTCGTCGGCGTCGAGCGCCACTGCGAGCCTCCCGTCATCTGAAAGTGAAAACCGTTTTCAGTTGTGTGCGAAGCCGAGCGTAGCAGCGGGAGGGCAGGCATGCAACGTGGGCGCGGCGGCCGCGCGCCCGATCAGGCCGGGCGCGCGTACGGGCAGGCGGCGATGCAGATGCCGCAGATCTGCGCATCGACGCTGTCGAAGAGCGTCATCTGGTGACGGCAGCCGGCGGCGTCGAAGAGGTCGTCGCGAGCCATGCCGGCGCGCCACTGCACGTCGCGCCCGCAGCCCGCTGGGCAGGCCTCGACGCAGGCGCGGCAGTCTCCGCAGCGTCCCTCGGCGATGGCTTCGCCCACCGGCAGGTCGAGGCTGGTGAACACCGTGGCCAGGCGGACGGCCGGGCCGAACCGCGGCGAAACGAACAGCGCCGTCTTGCCGATCCAGCCCAGGCCGGCGCTCGTCGCCGCCGTCTTGTGAGGGAAGCGTCTGCAGCCGTTGCCGCCGTCGGCGCCGGTCGCCACGACGCGCTCGGCGGCGTGGCCGTGCACGCGCAGCACGTCGACGAGCGTCCCGGTGGCGTCGTCGAGCGCGGCGTTGAGGCGCAGGTACTCCTCGTGGTAGTCCTCGGTGGGTCCGTGCCGCAGGCCACGCACCACCAGCGGATCGACGCGCATGAGCATCGAGATGGCGGTGGGATGGTCGGGGGCCAGGGGCAGGCGTGGCGTGTTCGCCGCGACGCCCCAGGCGTCGATCTCCTTGGTCCTGAGCAATTGGCCGATGGCGTGCCGATCGAGAATGCTGAGCATGTGACCCCTTCCGCAGGCCGGCCGGTGGTGGCTGCTGCCAGAGGCCGACCGTCCCCCATCCATCCTCGCACCCGCGGCGCGAAGCTGACAATGGACGCGGTAACGGACATTTCGCGCCCGGGTTGTCCGTTCTGGCTGGATGGGTGGGGCCTTCACCCGAGCGCGGGGGTGGGGTGGTGGAAGCGCGTTGGGGTTCAGACGCGGTTTGTTTACCCTACGCAAGTGGTGATAACCAGGATGCAGGCTATCCGCGAAGGAGGTGAACGCCATGGGTCCCGTCCCCTTCTCCAAGACGAAGGTCAGGCGCGATGAGCGCCGCCGCCGCACGTGATGGGCGAGCACGGCGAGCAGATCGGCGGACGTCGTGACGCCATCCGCGAGGGGGACGCTCCCGGTGTGAGGGACGTCCCCCTCGCGGCGTACGGGGTCAGGCGCCGCGAAAGCGCCGCAGGCGCAGGCTGTTGGTGACCACGGTCACGCTCGACAGGCCCATCGCCGCGGCCGCGTAGATGGGGTTCAGGAGCACGCCGAACGCGGGGTAGAAGACGCCGGCCGCCAGCGGGATCAGCGCGACGTTGTAGGCGAAGGCCCAGAAGAGGTTCTGCTTGACGACGCGGATGGTGGCGCGCGACAGCGAGATCGCCGTGGCGACGCCGCCGAGCTCGCCCGACATCAGGGTGATGTCGCTGGCTTCCATGGCGACGTCGGTGCCCGTGCCGATGGCGATGCCGATGTCGGCCTGGGCGAGCGCCGGGGCGTCGTTGATGCCGTCGCCGACCATGGCCACCCGCTTGCCCTGCGCCTGAAGGGCCGCGACCTGCGCCGCCTTCTGCCCGGGCAGGACCTCCGCGACCACCCGGTCGATGCCCACCTGGGCGGCGATCGCCGCGGCCGTGCGCCGGCTGTCGCCGGTGAGCATCACGACCTCGAGGCCCATCTCGCGGAGCCGGCGCACGGCTGCGGCCGACCCCGTCTTGACGGTGTCGGCCACGGCGATGGCGCCGGCCGGCTCGCCGTCGATCTCCACGGTGACGACCGTCTTGCCCTCGGCCGTGAACTGGTCGGCCGCGTCCCTGGCGGCCGCGCCGGCGAGGCGCTCGTTGCCGGCCACGATGGCGTGTCCGTCGACGACCGCCCTGATGCCGTGGCCGGCGACTGCTTCGAAGCTCTCGGAGGCCGGCACCTCGAGGCCGCGCTCCGCGGCGGCCGCCAGCACCGCGGCGGCGAGCGGATGCTCGCTGCCGCGCTCGGCGGCCGCCAGCAGCCGCAGCAGGCCGTCGTCGTCGAGGCCGTGCCCGCCCCCGAACAGCACGACGTCGGTGACACGCGGCTTGCCTTCCGTGATCGTCCCGGTCTTGTCGAGCACCACCGTGCTCAGCTTGTGCGCCGTCTCGAGGGCTCCGCCGTCGCGGATGAGCACGCCGTTCTCGGCGCCCTTGCCGGTGCCGACCATGATCGCCGTCGGCGTCGCGAGGCCGAGGGCACAGGGGCACGCGATGACGAGCACGGCGACGAAGTTGAGCAGGGCGTAGTTGAGCGACGGCGAGGGGCCGAACACGAGCCAGATCACAAACGTCAGGGCAGCGACCCCGATCACGGCCGGCACGAAGTACGCCGCGATGACGTCGGCGAGACGAGCGATGGGCGGCTTGGAGCCCTGTGCCTGCTCCACCAGGCGGATGATCTGCGCCAAGGCCGTCTCGGCGCCCACCTTGGTGGCGCGGAAGGTGAACGAGCCGGTGGTGTTCATCGTGGCGCCGATCACCTCGGCGCCGGCGCCCTTGAGCACCGGCATGGGCTCGCCGGTGAGCATCGCCTCGTCGACCGCCGACGAGCCGCTCACGACCACGCCGTCGACCGGCACCTTCTCGCCGGGGCGCACGACCACGAGGTCGCCGGCCACGACGTCCGCGACGGGCACGTCGACCTCGATGCCGCCGCGCTGCAGGCGCGCCGTCCGCGGCTGCAGACCGATGAGCGCCTTGATGGCGGCGCCGGTCTGCCCTTTGGCGCGCGCCTCGAGCAGGCGCCCAAAAAGGATCAGCGTGATGATGAGGGCGGCCGAATCGAAGTACATCGGCATGCTCAGGCCCTGGTGTTCGAAGAACCCCGGGAAGAGCACGCCGAGGACGCTGTAGAAGTAGGCCGCGGACGAGCCCATGGCAATCAGCGTGTTCATCGTCGTCGAGCCGTGACGGAGGGCGGACCACGCGGTGGTGTAGAACTGCCGCCCGACCCAGAACTGCACGGGCGTGGCCAGCGCCCAGAGCACGTAGCCGTTGTGCAGCCACGCGGGCAGAAAGGGGAACCAGTCCGGCTGCATCGTGCCGGCGAAGATGACGACGCTCAGGGCGGCGCCGATCGAGACCTTGCGCTTGAGGGCGCGGTACGCTGCGGCGCGCGCCGCCTCGCCGGCATCGACGGCGGACTCCGTGTCGCCGGCCGCGCCGGCGGCCGGCTCGTCGATCACGTCGTAGCCGGCCGCCTTGATCGCGGCCACGAGGTCGGTGCGGCTCACCTGCCCGGGGACGAACGTGACCGTCGCCTTCTCGGTGGCCAGGTTCACGTCGGCCTTGAGCACGCCGGGCGGCCGGCGCAGGGCGCGCTCCACGCGGGCGACGCAGCTCGCGCAGGTCATGCCCAGGATCGGCAGCGTCGCCTGGGCGGTCACGACGGCGTAGCCCGCCGCCTCGACGGCGTGCACCAGCTCGCCGGGCGACACCACGTCGGGGTCGAAGGCGATCGTCGCCTTCTCCGTGGCGAAGTTCACCGAGGCGTCGACCACGCCCTCTACCTTGCGCAGCGCCCGTTCGTTGCGCGCGACGCAGCTCGCGCAGGTCATGCCGGTGATGGGCAGCTCTACCGTGGTCCGTTTGTCGCTCATCGTTCGATTATACCCCCCGAGGGTATAGATGAGCAGTACGAGCCGGTCGACTGCGGGGAGCTACGGGTGCTGCGCTTTAGGCGCTCGCGGGGCAGGCTCGCGCTGCTTCGGGCAAAGCGAGGCCGGCGGGCTACCCGAGGACCGGCCCGGCCGCAGATGGACCTCAGAAGGCTTCGAGGTCGATCAGGCCTGCCGCGCGGATGCGCACGCAGGCGTCCACGACGTCGGGGTCCAGGGCCGTCCCGCGGAGCCGCCCGATCTCTGCCATCGCCGCGTCCAGGCCCAAGGGCGGCCGGTACGGGCGTTGCGCGGACATGGCCTCCACGATGTCCGCGACGGCGATGATGCGTGCCTCGAGCATGATGTCGTCTCCGCTGAGGCCATCGGGGTAACCGCTGCCGTCGAGACGCTCGTGGTGCTGGCGGACGATCTCGGGGATCGGCCCGAGATACGCGAGCGGCTTGAGGATCGCGTGCCCGACCTCCGAGTGCAGCTTCACCACGCCGAGCTCGTCGTCGCTGAGGCGTCCGGGCTTGGTCAGGATGTCGACCGGCACCGCCGCCTTGCCCACGTCGTGGATGGCGGCGGCGAAGGAGATCGTTGCCGCTTGCTGCTCGGGAAGGCCGAGCTCCACGGCGATGAGCTCGGCCAGCCGCGCGACCCGGCGCTCGTGCCCGGCCGTGTACGGGTCGCGCAGCTCGCCGACCGCCGCCAAAGCTCTTGTGGTCGCTTCCAGCAGCCTCTCGGCGCTCACGTCGCGCACGGTGCCGAAGATCGCCGTCTCGCCGCCCCAGTCGCCGCGGCTCACGCGCGTCTCCACGGGGATCATGCGTCCCTCTTTGGTCACCAGAGGGATGGTGCACACATCGGTTTCGCCGGCGAGCATCTCTGTGACGATGCGCAGCACGTCGTCGCGGCTGGCCTCGGGATGGAAGTCGAGGACGTTCATGACGAGGCTCTCGCTCATCGAGTAGCCCAGCCGGCGCTCCACGGCTGGGTTCACGTAGACCACGCTCCCGTCCTCGGTGAGGACGAAGAGCATGTCCTGGCTGGCCGCGAAGAACTGCCGGAGGTTCGCCTCGCTGGCGCGCAGGCGCTCGTCGGCCTGGGCCTTGGCAATGGCGAACCCGGCCTCTTGACCGATGGCCTCGAGCAGCGACCTCTCTTCGTCGGAGAACATGTGCCGCGTGCGGCTGGCGACGTTGAGGGCGCCGACCACATCTCCGCGGTGCACGATGGGGACGCTCGCGACGGACTTCCAGCCCCATCTCGCGGCGCGATCCGGCTGCAGGCGCTCGTAATTCACGAGGTACAGGGGCTCCTGATCGAGGAAGAGGCTGCGATACGGCGCCGCGTCGATATCGACCGTGCCGGCGTCGTCGACGAAATCCGTAGGCAGACGCTGCTGGTAGCGTATCGTGGCCATGCGCGCATCCGCATCGACGACGTAGATGCCGCCGCCGTCGAAGTCCATGACGGAGATGGTGGCGTCGAGGACCTCATGCATGGCCGCCTGCAGGTCGTCCGCGCGGTTCACCGCGAGCACGATATGGCTCAGCGCGTCGAGCCCTTTCTTAGCTCCGAGGCGTTCGCCCGTGGTCGTCATCGTCCCTCCCATCAACGTGGCTCAGTGACGAGAGACCGGCCGGCTGCGCCGATGAAACGGCCGGCGGTACGAGCTCCCGCTTCGTACCGCCGGTCAGTGGTGACACCGTCCGTGAGAATCCTCTCCTCAAACCGTCTCGGTCTCCTGCTACGTCTATCGGGAGAGGGCAGAGCGGGCAGGATAGGACAGTCGTCTACTCCGGCCGCTCG
>CAIOZS010000277.1 GCA_903862845.1 uncultured Thermoleophilia bacterium | reverse complement strand
GCACCCGTGGCAGGACGAAGAGACCATGCAGGGGCTGCTCGAGATCGTCTACGAGACCGGCCAGTATCTGAAGTCGATCAGCGGCATGGACGCCTTCACGCTGCAGCCGGGCGGCGGCTCGCACGCGGTGTTCACCAACGCTTGCGTCATGCGCCGCCATTTCGAGGCCAAAGGCGAGCTCGACCAGCGCAGCGAGATGATCACGACGATCTTCTCGCACCCCTGCGACGCCGCCACGCCGATGGTCGCCGGTTTCAAGGTCATCACCGTGATGCCCGACGAGAACGGCTACCCCGACCTCGAGGCGTTCAAGGCCGCCGTGTCCGAGAAGACCGTGGGCTGCATGATCACGAACCCCGAGGACACCGGCATCTACAACCCGCAGATCGACAAGTACGTCAAGGTTCTGCACGAGGCCGGCGCCCTGGCCTTCACAGACCAGGCCAACGCTAACGGCATCCTCGGCTACGCGCGCGCTCGCGATGCCGGCTTCGACGCCTGCCACTTCAACCTGCACAAGACCTTCTCGAGCCCGCACGGCTGCGAGGGCCCGGCCACAGGGGCCTACCTGTGCACCGATGAGCTCGCCAAGTACCTGCCGGTGCCGCTGGTGACCAAGGTCGACGGCGGCTTTCACCTCGACTACGAGCGCCCCGACAGCATCGGCCGCGTGCGCGGCTTCCTCGGCAACTGGATGGGCGTCATCCGCGCCTACGCCTGGATCCGCAATCTGGGCCCTGAGGGCCTCAAAGAGGTCGCCGAGATCAGCGTCCTCAACAACAACTACCTCGACAACCTGCTGATGGCGGTCAAGGGCGTGAGCCGCCCGTATGCCGAAGGCCACCGCCGGCTCGACCAGGTGCGGTACAGCCTGGAACAGCTCAAGGAGGACACGGGCGTCGGCACTGAGGCCATTCGTGATCGCATGGTCGATTTCGGCATCCAGAGCATGTGGATGAGCCACCATCCGTGGGTGGTGCCCGAGCCTTTCACGCCGGAGCCCTGCGAGACCTACAGCAAGGCCGACCTCGACGAGTGGGCGGCGGTCATCAAGAAGGGCAGCGACGAGGCCTACGCCGACCCGCAGTTCGTGCTCGATTCGCCGCATGCCCAGCCCATCGACCAGATGCGGCGCACCGAGGCCATGGAAGAGCCCGGCGAGTGGGCTTTCACCTGGCGTGCGTACAAGAAGAAGATCCTGAAGCAGAAGTGAAACGGCTCGGGCTGATCGTCAACCCCGTCGCCGGGGTCGGCGGCCGGGTCGGCCTCAAGGGAAGTGACGGCGCGGAGATCCTGCGCCAGGCGCTCGAGCTGGGCGCTGTGCGCGACGCTCCGCGGCGCGCGCGCCTGGCGCTCGAGCGCCTGGCGCGCGTGCGCGACCACGTCGAGGTCGTCACCTGGCCGGCCGAGATGGGCGCCGACGAGGCCCGCGCGGCCGGCTTTGAGCCGCGCGTGCTGGGCACGTTCTGCGGCCGTCCCACATGGGCGACCGCGGAGCGCGCTCACGGCCACGACGAGGCCGCCCTGGGCGCGGCCGGCGAGTTCGTGCTCACGTCCCCGGCCGACACCGAGCAGGCGGCCCGCGAGCTGCTGGCCGCCGGCGTCGACCTGATCCTCTTCGCCGGCGGTGACGGCACGGCGCGCAACATCTGCAACGCCGTGGGCCACCGCGTGCCGGTGATCGGCGTGCCGGCCGGCGTCAAGATCCACTCCGCCGTCTACGCCACGACGCCGGCCGCCGCCGGCGACGTGGCGGCGCTTTTCCTCCACGAACGCCCGGCGGCCGTGCGCCTTCGTGAGGGAGAGGTCATGGACATCGACGAGGAGGCCTTTCGCGAAAACCGCGTCTCGGCGCGCCTCTACGGCTACCTGTCGATCCCGTATGCCCGCGGGCTTACGCAGAGCGCCAAGGCCGGCGGGGTGGCCGGCGAGGAGCGCGCCCTCAGCGACGTGGCCACCGATGTGATCCGCGACATGGACCCGGACGCCCTGTACATCCTGGGCCCGGGCACGACCACGCGCACGATCATGACCCGCCTCGGCCTGGAGAAGACGCTGCTCGGCGTCGACGCCCTGCTGGGCGGGGCGCTCGCCGGCAGGGACGTCACCGAGGAGGATCTGCTGCGGCTCTTGAAGACGCACCCGGTTGCGCACATCGTGGTCACGGTGATCGGTGGCCAAGGTCACATCTTCGGACGCGGCAACCAGCAGATCAGCCCGGCCGTGATCCGCCTCGTGGGCACGGCCGGGATCACCGTCATCGCCACCCAGACGAAGCTCCTGTCGCTGGAGGGCAGGCCCTTGCTCGTCGATACGGGCGACGCGGCCCTCGACGCCGAGCTGTGCGGCTACGTCAAGGTCGTCACCGGGCTCGGCGAACGCACGATGTACAAGGTCGGCGTGGAGACGCCGGCGCCCCTTCTCTAGACGCCTATTCCATCGCCCTGCGGACCCGCCGGGCCGATTCTTCCAGAAGGCGGTACTGAGGCTTGCGACTTGTGAGGCGACGGTGAACGACTGGGCGAAGATGTTGATGGAGGATCAGGGTCCCTCCCCGGACGGGCTTGGGCAGGAGTACTGGATGGCGCCGCAGCTCCCCTACGCGGTGCGCCAGAGGATCGAGATCGTGTTCGAGGTGCTGTCGCACCTGCCGCTCGACCAGCCCGTGGCCGTCGTCTCGGACGCCGGCAAGACGATCGCCCTCAACGCGCCGCTGCTCCAGCTTGTCGGCGGCGCGAGCAGCGACCTGCTCGGCCGGCAGTGGTCCAGCGTCATGCCGGGCTGGCCCGATCGTGCCCGCGGTTTTCGCCGCGAGGGCGAGCAGATCTTCGAAGAGCACCTCGGCCGCCCGGACGGCGAGCAGGTCTGGGTGCGCGTCTCCCTGGGGCCGGTCGTCGAGAGGGGCGAGCCCCGGGCGATGGCCTACCTCCTCTTCATCAGCAAGCCGGACGTGGAGACCATCGACCACGACGAGGTCCGCCGCCTGCGCAAGAGCCTGCAACTCCTGGCCGACACGCAGACGGACTTCGTCGTCGAGATCGACCGCGACGGAGTCATGACGTTCGTGAGCCCGTCGTTCTGCCGCGCCGTCGGCGCGGCAGAGAGGGAGCTCATCGGCCACGAGTTTCTCTCGCGGGTGTACGCCGACGACCGCGCCGCCGCCGCGGCGGCACTGGATGAGGCGCTCAAGCCGCCGTTCAGCGGCGAGATGAGGGCGCGCCTCGCCGCCGAGCCGGGCAAGGCGCCGGTCTGGCAGATCGACGCCGTCATCGGCGACGGCATCGTGGGCCTGGACCTCGTGGGGCGCGCGCAGGCCGCAGCGCGGCCGGCGGAGCCGGCGGCCCCGGCCGGCCCCGCGCCGCCTGCGGCTGACGCCGCGCCGCCGGCCCCGGAGGACCCGCGCCTGGCGGCGATCCGCGAGCGGCTCGAGGCGCTCACGCCGGGCGACCAGGCCGGCCTCATGGCGTTGGCCCAGGCGGTGGCCGGCGCGGCCGGCGCCGAGTGCGTGGTCTACAACGTAATGAACGGCAAAGCCATGGAGACGGCGGTCGGCTGGCGCCTGCCGCCGTCCTGAGCGGCCGGCGCTTCCCGCCCACGTCGGCTGTGCGTCGGCGCGGAGCCCGGGAGGCCCCCCGCGCGCGAGCAGCAGCGGGGCTGCGGCCGGCTTCCGGATGGCAGGGCTGCGCGGCATCTCTGCCGGCCCAGCGCGGCCGCCAGAACTTGACGAGGGAACGGGCCGGTGGCGAGTATACGGAGAAATCCCTCTTGCCATCGCCGTGCATGTTCGCAGCTCACCGGACGAGACTGGGGACGGCGAGAGGCATCTCGAGGGCGCGATGCGCCCACATGGGTGACCCGAAGAGTCGTCGCAAGAACAGGGTGGTTCGTGGAACGGCCTGCATCCACGGTGCTGAGTGAGAGCGAACGCGCGTTCATCCACGAGAGAACCCTGTGGATACTCGAGAATGTTGGTATCTCGATTCCTTCGACGAGAGCCCTCGACCTGCTGGTCAAGGGCGGTGCCGTGGTCGACCGCGAGCGCCACCTGGCGCGCCTGCCGCGGCAGTTGGTCGAACACTGTCTGAGCACGGCTCCCGGCGTTGTGCGGCTGGCCGCTCGCGACTCGTCTCACGACATCGATCTCGGCGGCGGGAGTCGCCTGGTCTGCTGCGCGGACGGCGAGGGCACGCTGGTCGCCGACGATGCCACGGGCCTCGTGCGCGACGCGACGCTCGCCGACATGCGCGACGTCTGCCGCCTGCATGACGCCCTGCCGGAGATCGATTTCGTCTGGACCTCACTGGTGGCGCCGTCACTCGATCCCATCGTGGCCCCTCTGCTGGTGGACGCCATTGCGCTGCGGGAATCGTCCAAGCACCTGCAGAGCGTGTCGCCCAAGACGCCGCGCATGGTGCCGACCCTTGTCACCATGCTCGAAGGCGTGGCGGGCTGTTCTCTCTTCGAGCGCCCCATCTACTCGTTTCTCCACTGCACCGTGTCCCCGCTGCAGCACGATCCGCAGGTGACGGAGGCGAGCCTCGATCTCGTCGCGAGCGGCGCGACGGTCTGCCTCACGTCGATGCCTCAGATGGGATCGACCGCACCGATGAGCGTGCTGGGCACAGCCATCGTGATCATGGCCGAGCTGCTCTCGGGAGTCGTCCTGTTCCAGCTCGCGCAGCCGGCGTGTCAGCTCGTCTGCGAGCCCATGCCGGCTGTCACCGACATGCGCACCGGTCAGTATCTGGGCGGAGCGCCGGAGGTGGCTCTGGCCAACCTCGCGTGCGTCGAGATGAGCCGCTTCTACGGCCTCCCCACGATTGGCAGCGGGAGCACCACCGACGCCAAGGGCGTCAACTTCCAGGCCGGCGCGGAGGGCATGCTCCTCTGGCTGTCCGTGGCGCTCGCCGGCGCCGACGGGCTTGTCGCGAGCTCGTTCTTCAACGGCAGTCGCATCTTCTCTGCGGCCAAGACGGTCCTCGACGCCGACGCCATTGGGTTGCTGCAGCGCTTCATGAGCGGCGTCGTCGTGGACGACGAGAGCGCCCTTCTGGACGACATCGTCGAGGTCGGCCCAGGAGGACACTTCCTCGGACGCGGCAGCACGCGTGCGAGGACGCGGTCCGGCGAGCTCTTCGAGCCGCGCGTCTTCCACCGCGAGCGCTGTGACGGCCGCGTGGACGTGGGGCTGATCGGGGATGCGGCGGCGCGGGCTCGTGAGATCCTCGTCGAGCATCACGTCGAGCCGCTGCCGGACGCAGCCGACAGGCTCATCGACTCGGCCATCGAGAAGTACCGGGCGGCGGTGGCGTGAGTCGCACGGAGCACGGTTTGGCGACGAGGGCAGGCGCCGATGACACGCTGCGGCGCACGGAAGGCGGGCGGGAGGCAGTGGATGGATAGGGAGAACCGGATCCCGACACGGATGGGTGACGGGGAGATGGTGCACATGACCCGCAGCGAGATCCGCGCGGATCTTGAGGCGGGCACGGCGGCGGCGGCGCGGCGCGCCAAGGTGCCGCCGCTGACTGAAGAAGAGCTGGAGCACCTGCTCGACATCTACGGGTCGCCGGCCCGTTTTACCGGTGTCGACATCGGCACTGAGGTCGTGCTCTCGTACGACGGCTCGGGCATGAAGACCATAGCCTCACGCCGGCAGGACCTGCAGATCTACGAGCAGTGGTTCGGGGCAGACACGATTGAGCTGCACCACGTCGACTACTCGTTCAAACCGGTGAAAGCGATCGTGCCCTTTGAGGCTCAGGAGATGCACGAGGTTCTGCTGCGCGTCGTCGCCCCCGTCCAGTACGGCGCGCAGCCGAATCTCGGCCTCTATTCCCGCCCCGACGGACCCGTGCCGAACTGGGCCGAGCTCCTGCCTCTGGGGCGGATAGCCGAGGCACGAGCGGCGCAGGAAGAAGCGATCCCCATGGCCGTCAAGGACATGGTCTACGTGTGTGAGTCGATGTACGAGGCCGGTGCGGATGGGGTCGATTTCGACACGTCCGCCGCCGCCGGTGATGCCGATTTCCTGGCCACGCTCCAGGCCGTCGAGGAAGTGCGGCGCCGCTGCCCGGAGATGGGCATCGAGGTCGGCATGTCGGGCGAGTTCGTCCTCGGGATGCACGGCGAGGTCGAGCACGACGGCGTGCGGCTGGCAGGCCTGTGGCCGCGCGAGCAGATGAAGCTGGTGGCGCGGGCCGGGGCGACCATCTTCGGGCCGGTCGTCAACGTCAACGCCGGCAAGTCGTGCGCCTGGAACATCGCGCGGGCCTGTACGATCGTCAAGCCCTGCGCGGAGGAGGCCACGATCCCGATCCACATGAACGTGGGGATGGGCGTCGGCGCGGTCTGCATGACGAAGTACCCTCCGGTGGATGCGGTCAGCCGCGCGTCGCGCGCCTGCGTCGACATCCTCAAGGTGGACGGCTTGTAGGTGGGGTCTGGCGATGCCTACGGCATGCCCTGTGCGCACACGATGGCGTCGGGAATGGGAGGCATGCGATCTGCTGGAGATCTGGTAGGTCGCATGCAGATGACCCGGGGCATGAGGCTGCCGCAGGCCAAGGCGCACGTCGCGGACAAGCTGGGCGTGTCGCCGCCGGACCTCTCGGACCCGGTCATCATGAACGAGGTCCGCGAGAAGCTTGGCTTCGGCCGGATCACCACGTTCGAGATCAGCCACCCGACCCAGCCCGTGGCCATCGAAGCGAAGTTCAACATCGCGGACGTGCTGGGGGTGCCGGTTAACAGCGTGCGGCGCTTCGCGGCGCGGACCGCGAAAGGAGGTAGTTCGACGTGATCCGCAACCAGCACGCGGGCTTGCGGACGAGCGGCGGGTTCAGCCTGAACGTGTTCACCGCGGAGGAGCTTGAGGAGATCCACCTCGCGACGCTCGAAGTCCTCGAACGCGCGGGCGTGTACTGCGACGGTCCCGAGGCGCTTGCCATCTTCGCCGCTGGAGGGTGCTCCGTAGACCGTGAGGCCGGGATCGTGACCTGCCCGGCGTACGTGGTCGAGGAGGCCATTGCGTCTGCCGGCGCGAGCCACGGCCCTCAAGATCCTGCACGAGCATCGCCCGCCGCCACTTCCCGAGGCCGTCACGACGCAGATCGGACGCCTCACGAGGAGGTCGAGGCCGAGCTGAGAAACCTTCACGAGCGCTAACTTGACACTGGAAATCCGCTGCGAAGGTTATACAATATCAGTCACCGGACGCCTGTGGAGGGTTCTGGTCGTGCAACCGCAGGCGCGAACGCGTCACCTCAAGGAGAAGGAACAACATGAAGGTTCTCATCGTCGGAACCGGCGGCGTCGGCGAGTCCATGGCCCAGATCGCGAAGCGTCGCGACCCCAAGGGCGAATGGCTCGAGAAGATGGTCCTCGCCGACTACAACCTCGCCAAGGCGCAGGCCGCGGTCGCCAAGCTCAAGGACCCGCGCTTCGTCGCCGAGAAGGTCGACGCGAGCGACCCTGACGACGTCGCGGCGCTCGCCGAGCTGGCCGGCGCCGACATCATCTGTAACCTGTGCGCGCCCGAGTTCAACCCCATGCTTCTTCAGGCCGCCCTGAAGGCGCAGACCCACTACCTCGACACCGCCATGACCGTGTCCGAGCCGGTCCCGGGCGGCGAGATCGGTCCCTGCGGCGTCAAGCTCGGCGACAAGCAGTTCCCCCTGGACCCGGAGTTCGTCAAGACCGGCAAGCTGGCCCTGTCCGGCTTCGGCGTGGAGCCCGGCATGGCCGATCTCTACGCGCGCTATGCCGCCGATCACTACTTCGACGAGATCGAGGAGATCGGCATCCGCGACGGCTCCAACCTCGAGATCCCCGGCGCCAAGGGCATCAGCTTCGGTTTTTCCATCTGGACGACCATCGAGGAGTGCACGCAGCCGGCCATCATCTGGGAGAAGGATAAGGGCTGGTACACGGTCGAGCCGTTCGCCGAGCTCGAGAGGTTCTTCCTCCCTGAGGGCATCGGCGAGGTCGAGGTCGCGCATGTGGAGCACGAAGAGGTCATCTGCCTGGGCCGCTCCGAGGCGCACCTCAAGGGCAACAAGAAGGCCACCTTCAAGTACGCCCTCGGCGACGAGTTCATGCAGGCCATGGACATCTTCAAGTCGGTCAACATCGACTCGAAGGAGCCCATCAACGTGAAGGGCGTGCAGGTGGCGCCGCGTGACGTCATTGCGGCGGCCGCTCCCGACCCCAATGAGATCGGCAAGAAGTACATCGGCCAGACGGCCGCCGGCACCTGGGTCAAGGGCAAGAAGGACGGCATGGCGCGCGAGGTCTATCTCTACCAGGTCGCCGACAACCAGGAGTGCGTGCAGAAGTACGGCACCCAGGTCGTCGTGGCGCAGACCGCCTTCACGCCCGTCGTCATCCTGGAGCTGCTGGGCACCGGTCGGCTGCAGGGCTTCAAGGGCAACCCCGAGGCGGGCGTGCACGTCCCCGAGGAGTTTCGCGCCGACGAGTTTGTTGGCCTCATGGAGGCCTACGAGTTCCCCGGCGGCCTCATGGAGATGGACTCCGAGTACAAGCGCCACAGCGACCACCAGGGTCTCACGTCGCCGCTCGGCAAGTAGCACTCGCGGCGCCCTGCGCCACGCCCACGGCCGGCCGCCTCGCGAGAGGCGGCCGGCCGTTTCTCTGGGCGCTTCCTGTGCGCGCGCCGGGCGTCGCGCTATACTCGGGCGAGGCTGGACCCGGCCGGCGCTCGCGGGCTGTTCTCGCCCGCGCCCTCCCCGGCCGCGACCGGCGTGTTCGCGCGGCGCCAGTCCTGTCGCCGCGGGGGACGAACCAGGGGGACTTCCATGACGCACCCCGTTCCGCCACGCGGCGGCCGCTGCGGCCCGCGACTCGCGCTCCTCCTGCTGACGGCCGCCGTCCTCGGGGCGGGGCTCGCGTGGGGGCTGGGCGGGGCGCTCGCTGCCGACCCCAGCGCCTCGCCGGCCGCCGACAAGATCACGCTGCGCGTCGCCTGGACCAACGACCCCGACAACCTCAACCCCTTCATCGGCGCCGAGACCTCGTCGTACGAGATCTGGATGCTCAACTACGACTTCCTCGTCGGTTACAGCCTGGACCTGCAGCCTGCTCCCGACCTCGCCACCTCGTGGGAGGTGTCCGCCGACGGCAAGGTGTGGACGTTCCACCTGCGTGAGGGCGTCACCTGGCAGGACGGGGTGGCGTTCACGGCCAAGGACGTCGCCTTCACCTACAACTACATCATCGACAACCAGATGGGTGCCTACTCTAGCCTCACCACGTTCATCGACAAGGTCGTGGCCGTCGACGACGTCACCGTCGAGATCAGGTGCAGCAAGCCCAAGGCCAACATCCTGCGCACCTGGATCCCCATCCTGCCGGAGCACATCTGGGCCAAGGTCAAGCCCGCCTTCGCGGGCGCCGGTTACCGCAACAAGCCGCCGATCGTCGGCACGGGCCCGTTCCAGGTCACCGAGGTCAAGAAGGGCGACTACGTGAGGATGGCTGCGAGCCCCACGTTCTGGGGCAAGAAGCCCACCATCGACGAGATCCTCTTCATCACCTACCAGAACCCCGACACGATGACCCAGGATCTGTTCTCCGGGACCGTCGACGCAGCCTGGGGCATCCCGTCGGCGCAGTTCCCCAAGGCCGGCGCCGATCCGGCCATGGAGGCGATCGCCTACAACCTGCTGACCTGGGACTATCTGTCGATGAACTGCTACGCAGGCCAGAGCCGCGGCAACCCCGCGCTCAAGGACGTCGCCTTCCGTCAGGCCCTCAACTGGGGCATCGACCGGCAGCGCATCGTCGACCTCGCGTGGGCGGGCAGGGCAGCGCCCGGGACGTCCATCATGACGCCCGACTCCTGGGTGGACCCCGACTACCACTGGCAGCCTTCGGCCGAGCAGCAGTACGCCTACGACCCGGCCCGGGCCAAGGACCTGCTGGACGCCGCCGGCTATAAGGACGTGAACGGCGACGGGATCCGTGAGGGCAAGGACGGCAAGCCCATCAAGCTGCGCCTGTGGGCGCGCGCCGAATCTCCGGAGAGCCAGAAGACCGGCAGCCTGCTCACCGGCTGGTTCCGTGACCTGGGCCTGAAGATCGAGTATCAGGTCATGGACGACGGCATCTACTACGACAGCATCTGGGCCTACAAGGGCAACACGTACAGCCCCGACTTCGACATGTACCTGTGGAACTACGACGGCTATGCCGACCCCGGCGACACGCTCGCGAGCTTCACCACCGCGCAGATCCAGAACTGGAACGAACCCTGCTGGTCAAACGCCGAGTACGACCGCGTCGTGGACGCCGCCAACAGCGAGCTCGACCAGCAAAAGCGCAAGGATCTCGTCTGGCAGGCGCAGCAGATCTTCTACGAACAGTCGCCGGAGATCGCCCTCGACTACCCGCAGAAGCTCGAGGCTGTGAACACCGCCAAGTGGAGCGGCTGGACGCGCATGTACGGAGGCAAGGGCGCCGCCTTCTACACGAGCTTCGTGCGCGACAGCTACATTAATCTGAAGCCCAAGGGCGGGAGCGCGGCGGCGGCGGCCGGGAGCTCCACCCTGGCGCTCGCGATCGGCGTCGTGGTCGCGCTCGCCGTGCTGGTCGCCGTGATCCTGGTGCTCGCCCGCCGCCGGCGCAGCCTGAGCGAAGAGGAGTGAGCCGGCGCGGCGGACGAACCTATGGCCGGCAGATCTGCACGCGGTTCTTGCCCGCGCGCTTGGCCGCGTAGAGGGCGGCGTCGGCGCGCGCCACCAGCTCGTCCATGTTTTCGGCCATCGCCGGCCAGGTGGCGATGCCGATGCTCACCGTGATGTGCGCCGGCTCGCCGCCGCCGCCTACGGGGAACTCGCAGGCGGCGATCACGGCGCGCAGGCGCTCGGCCAGCACCTGGGCGCCCTCGCTGTGCCCCGGCGCGGGACCGTCGCCGCCGGGCGCTTCTCCCCTCTCACCCTCGGGCTCACCGGCGCCAGGTGGGCCGGCCGACGGGGGCGTGTTGGGCAGGATCACCGCGAACTCCTCGCCGCCGTAGCGCGCCGGAAGATCGACGTCATGACGTAGCTGCCCGGTGAGCGCGCCCCCGAGCTGGCGCAGCACCTCGTCGCCGGCCGGGTGCCCATAGGTGTCGTTCAGGACCTTGAAGTCGTCGATGTCGATCATGAGCAATGACACCGGCGAGCCGTAGCGGCGCCCGCGCGCGAGCTCCTGCCCGAGCCGGTCGTAGAAGGTGCGGTGGTTGGCGAGACCGGTGAGACCGTCCGTCGTGGCCTGCGCCGCGATCGTCGCGTACAGCCGGGCGTTGTTGAACGCCAGGGCAACCTGCTCGCCGAAGGCACTCATGAACTCGAGCTCATCGGGCGTGTAGGTCCTTTCGGCCTTGGTTTCGATCAGCACAAGCAGGCCCAGCGCCTCGCCCTGAAAACGGAACGGCACATTGAGCAGGGTCTTCTCGCCGCTCGCCTGCATCTCGGTGCGCACGTACTCGTCGAGGCCGGGGTCGGAGATCGTCTCCACGAACACCCTGCCCTCTTCGAGCGCCTGCCGGTCGCCGGGCGCCCCGCTCACCGGGAAGACCGTGCCGAGCGGGTCGACGCGCCCGACACCGTCCGCCCCGAAGCGCGAACGCGTCACGATCGCGTCGCGCTCCCGGTCGTACTCGTAGATGAAGGCGACCGGCGCCAGGAGCGATTCCGCCGCCAGGCGCGCGACCTTCGCCAGCAGCTCGTCGGCGTCGAGCGTCGAGGCCACCACGCTCCCGGCTTCCACGAGCGTGCCCAGCCAGCGGTTGCGCTCGGCCTGGCGGCGGTGCACACGGGCATTGCTCAGCGCCACCGCCGCCTGTTTGCCGATGGCGCCTGCCAGCCGTATTTCGTCGGCGCTGAAGCGGCGTTCCGCCGCGGTCTCGATGAGGATCATCACGCCGATCAGCACGTGCGCCGAAACCAGCGGCACAGTGAGCCATGTCTTCTCTCCGAAGCGCTCCATGTCCTCGCGGTCCGCGGCGCGGAGCCCGGGGTCCGAGATCGACTGCGGCACCACGACGCCGGCGCGCAGGGCGCGCATGCCGCCGCTGTGCGTGGTGATGTCGTAGGAGGCCCCCTCCAGGCTCTTCGCCAGGCCCGGCTGCGGCTCCCTCTCCCACAGGCAGCGGAACTCGGCGCGATCGCCTTCGCTCACGTATTCCCAAATGATGCACTGGGGGCTCCCGACGGCCTCGCCGGCGGCGCGGGCGACCCCGCGCAGCACCTCCTCGTAGTCGATGCTCGACGCCATGGTCTGGTTGGCGTGGAGCAGCGCGGCCAGCTCCGCCGTCCTGCCGCGCAAGGCGTCGAACGCCAGCCGCCGCTCGAGAGCGGCGGCCAACGCCGTGGCCGCCGTGGTGAGCAGCGCGACCTCCGAGAAGTCCCAGAGGCGTGAGTCGCTGCAGTTGTCGAAGCCGATGTAGCCGCAGAGCTCGCCGTGGCCCATGAGAGGGAGAACGAGGATCGAGCGGATCTCCTGGTCCTCAAGGTATGAGCGCGTGGGCTCCGGGAAGTCGGCGGTGAGACGCATCACCGGGTCACCACGGCGCAGAGGCTCAAGCCACTCCGCACCCAGCGTTTCGTAGGGCTGCCCCTGCAGCGTCGGATTGTCGATCTGCGCGGAGATTCCCGGTCGCACCAGCTCGGCACGCTGGTCGGCGAGCAGCCGGCCCTGCTCGTCAACGCGGTTCTGGAACACGTAGACGCGATCGGCGCGGGTGGCCTCCAGAAGCGGCGGCAAGATCAGCCGGTAGAGCTCGTCCGGGCTCAGCGCCTGGTCGGCGTTCAGCAGGCGCCGCTGGATCTCGGCGACGGCGGCCATGTAGCCGGCGCGACGCACGCGCTCGGTCACGTCGCGCAGCGCGTACGTGACAAAGGTGCGGCCGGCGATCTCGATGGTGCTCGCCGCGACCTCGACGGGGAATGCCTCGCCGTTGCGGCGGCGGTGGCGGCGCACCGGCACGAGCGTGGCATCGGCGCTGCTCACGGCGCTCGCCGCGTCGCCGGCCGTCGCGGGCTCGGCCCACAGGTCGGTGATGTCGCGACCGACCAGCTCCTCTCGCGAGCAGCCGTACATGCGCGACGCGGCGGCGTTGGCGTCGAGGAGGCGCTGCGTCTCGCTGTCGACGACCAGCAGTGCGTCCGGGTCCAGGTCGAACATGCGCCGGTAGCGCTCCTCGCTGCCGCGCAGCGCCAGCTCGGCGCGGCGGCGCTCGTCGATCTCGGCGAGAAGGGCGCCGTTGGCGGCCGCGAGCGCCTGCGTGCGCTCTGCCACGGTGGCCTCCAGCGCGAGGTTGAGGCGGCGCACCTCCTCCTCGGCGCGGACTCGCCTCACCAGCTCGCCGACTGCGCGGCCGACGGCGAGCAGCACAGCCACCAGCTCGTCGGAGATCTCGCGGGGAGCGCGGGACGCCACGCAGAGGGCGCCGACGACGCCTTCAACGGTGCCCAGCGGCACTGCGGCCATGCAGGCAAGATCGGCGAGCACCGGATCGCCGCGCTCGCGCAGGCGCACCAGCGGCTCGCCGCGCGCCAGGACGTCGCAAGGAGGCTGGTCGATGCGAAACGACTCGCAGCGACGGCAGATCTCAGCGGGTAGGCCGCGCTCGCAGGCCAGACGCGCGGTCTCGCCGCCCTCGTCGAAGAGGACGACCGCGCCGGCCTCGAAGTCGAGGGTGCCCATCGTGAGCGCGAGCACCTCTTGGATGCCGGCGGCGGACCCGCGAGCCCGGCTGACCGCCGTGATCACGCTGTCCAGCAACGCCGGCCGGACGGCATCGAGAAAGTGCGCCTGTGTGCGTCGATCCGCCATATGCCTCCGGAGAAGGGCGTTCCTGTGCAGTATAGTCGGCAAGCGCATTCTGCTGGAGCCACGCGCGGATGACCGCCGCGCGCCGGCGTGCGAAGATGGGGGCCAGCGGAGCGGCTCGTGGTCCGGTGACCACCGCGGTCTTCAAAACCGTCTGCGGGGCAGTGCTCCTGTCCTGGGTGGGTTCGACTCCCATGTCGCTCCGCCAGAGTATCCATCGCGCGGTTCTTCCCCGCGTGGCGGCGTCGGGCGACGCTTGGGCCGCGAGGCTCCGTTGCCCCTCGATGTCCGGCGCGAGCTCATGTCGCCGGCGCTCGCCGAGGCGTGCCTTGGCCGGCGTGAGGGAGACATCCCGATCGGCTCCGTGCTCTGCCGCGAGGGCACCCTCAGCTGGTGTGGGCACAATCGCCGCGTCCAGCTCGGCGATCTCGAGGGCGCGGCGCTGATCCAGGAGCTCATCGCGCCGAATCCCGCACTCTGGAACGAGGATACTGGCCGCTGAGGGGAAAATGCCCACCTCTCGCTGCGCCGTGGCGTGCGCGCCGGGCCGCCGGCGCGCGATAGTATCGGGGGCGTGACTGCGACAGCGGCAAGAAGAGTCGGCGGACCCTGCGCACCGCGGAGGCGTCGGCGGTGAGCCCGGCGCTCCCCGGCCGCAGCGTGTACGAGTCCGCCGGACGCGCGCGGCAGCGCCGCCGCAAACGAAGGCTGCTCACGGCGGCGTGCGTCGCCGCGTGCATCGCCGCGTGCGTCGCCGGCGTGCTCATCGTCGCCGGGCGCGGCGCCGGCGCTCAGGCCGGACTGCGCGGCGCCGCGGCGAGCCCGTCAGCGACTCCGTCAGCCAGCCCGTCACCGAGCCCGGTCGCCGTGCGCACCGTCGCCCTCGGCGCCGCCCAGGTCCATCGCGGCCAGACGGTCAGGCTCCGCTACCGCATCGACGACGCGGCCGGGCGTTCGTGGGCGGCGACGCTCGTCGTGCTCGCCGCGGGCGGCGAGCAGGCCAGGGCGCAGCGCCTCGGCGACGCGCTCGCGGCGGGGGAGACGCACAGCGTGAGCTTCCGCGTCGGCCTCGCTGCCGGCCGCTACTCGTACCTGGTGCACGTCGACGACGGCGCCGGAGCCGGCGAGTCGACCGCGCGGCCGGCCCGGCTGACGGTGCTGCCGCCGCTGCCGCCGGCATTTCCGGGGAGCCAGGCTGTCGTCGCGGCGCTGAAGTGGGCCGCGGACCGCAGCGGCAAGGTGGCCGTCGCCATCGTCGACAGTCACGGCCGCTTCAGCGGGCTCAACGAGCACGCGACGTTCCAGGGGGCGAGCCTTGTCAAGGCGATGCTGCTGGTCGCCTACCTGCGCTCGCACCCCGGGCCCGACGCCTCTCTCGACCCCGTGGCGACAAAGATGATCGAAGAGTCAGACAACGCGAGCGCCTACGCCATCTACGCCGTCGTCGGCGAGAAGGGGCTCGAGAAGGTGGCGGCCGCGGCGGGGATGCGGGACTTCCGGCCGGGCTCGGGGTGGATCGACACGCGCCTTTCAGCGGCCGACCAGGCGCGCTTCTTCTACGACTACCTGAGCTACATCCCGGCCTCGCGGCGCGCCTTCGCCCGCCGGCTGCTCTCGGGGATCACGCCGATCCAGCGCTGGGGCATCCCGGCCGCCGCGGGGCCGGCCGGCTGGACGACCTTCTTCAAGGGCGGTTGGCTGGGCATGGACAATCGCCTGATGCTGCAGGCGGCGTGGCTAGAGAAGGGAGGCCGGCGCTGGGCGCTGGCGGTGATGACCGACGATAATCCTGATCGCTCCTACGGCTGGGACACGCAGAAAGGCGCGACCGGCCTGCTGCTCGGGCAGGAGCCCACGCCGGCGTATCTGGCGAGGGTGCTCGAGTGACGCGACGGGCGATTCACCCCTCCGGGTAGTCGATCGCCGTGATCGTGATCTCGCGGTTGCCCGCCGGGCGCCGCCACAGCACGGTGGCGCCGACGCGCGCCTCGAGCAGTGCCTCGGCGAGCGGCGAGACGTAGCTGATCTTGCCGGCCTTGAGGTCGGCCTCGTCCTCGCCGACGATCGTGAACGTGCGCCGGGCGCCGGACTGTTCGTCCACGGTTACGGTGGCGCCGAACTTCACCATGCGCCGCGGCTGACGGCGCGGGTCCACGAGGATCGCCGTCTCGAAGCGCCGCGTGAAGTAGCGCAGGTCGCGGTCGACATAGTCGAGCTGGCCTCGCGCCAGGGCGTCGCCCTCCTCCACGGCGGCGAGCAGCTCGAGGCGCCGTTCTTCGAGCTCGCCGAGCTTCTGCTCAAGCTGCCGCAGGCCGCCCGGGGTCACGTTGTTCGGGTGGTCGCTGATCTGCCGCTCGGGGAGGCCCTCGTCCGGAGCCCCCTCGTCGGGCTCCTTGACGAATGCTCGGCTCATCTCGTCACGTCCGCGTAGGGGTCACGCCACGTCTTCGACGCGCTGCGGTTTACTCCCCCCGCTGCGGGTGGGTAGATAAGCGGCAAACGCGACAGAGGGTGGGATCATGCTGGACAAGAAGATTCAGGCCGCGATCAACGAGCAGATCAACTGGGAGCTCTACTCCGGGTACCTCTACCTCTCCATGGCGGCGCAGTTCTCCGAGCTCGGCATGTCCGGCGGCCAGAACTGGATGACGGTCCAGTATCAGGAGGAGCTCGCGCACGCGCAGAAGATGTTCGACTACGTCATCCAGCGCGGCGGACGCGTGACGCTCGAGGCGATCGCCAGGCCGCGCACGGAGTGGGCCGCCGGCCTCGACATGTTCAAGGATGCGCTGGCCCACGAGGAAAAGGTCACGGCGCGCATCTTTGACCTCGCCTCGCTGGCCCTCGAGCTCAAGGACCACGCCACGTACAACTTCCTGCAGTGGTTCATCGCCGAGCAGGTCGAGGAAGAAGAGAGCGCCGGCGACATGGTGCAGAAGTTCACCATGGCGGGCGACCAGCCGGCCGGTCTGTACCAGCTCGACAAGGAGCTCGCGGCGCGCGTGTTCACGCCGCCGGCGCCGGCCGCGTGAGCGCCGTCAGAGCACCCTCACCATGAGCAGGCAGGGGTTCTCCGGACCCCAGACCTGCGGCAGCTCCTCCAGCGGCAGAAAGCCGACGGCCGCGTAGAAGGAGCGGGTCGCCGCGTAGCCGGGGTCGGGGTCGCTCGGCGCCAGGGTCTTCACGTGCAGAAGTGCGCAGCCGCCGGCGCGGGCGTGCGCAGCGGCGCGCTCCACGAGCGCGCCGCCCACCCCGCGCCGGTGCCACCGCGGCACCACCGCCATCACGTGCAGCTCGGCGGCGCGGTCGCTGGTCTGCTCAAGAGTCACGAAGCCGATGGTCTGCGCACCGGCTTCGGCGACGAACGTCGGCAACTCCTCCGCGGCGCGCGCGTAGTCGACGATCGCCTGCTCGATGCCGAACCAGCCGGGCAGGGCGCGCAGAATGCCTTCGGCGCGCGCGCCCTGCCCGCTCAGCGGTCCCCGGATGGCGAAGGCCCGGCCGGTCATCAGTCGGTCCCGGACGCGAGCGCCGCGCCGCCGCTCAGGTGACGTCGCGGCGCATCGAGATGAACACGGCCAGCACGCTCACCGCGGCGATGTAGCCGATGCTGACGAGAAATGCTTCGGGGCGTGAGAGCCCTTCGGCAGCGCTGCCTGTGTCGCCGATCCGCAGCGAGATGACCTGGCTGAACACGTTGAACGGTAGCCAGGCCCCGATATGTGGCTTGAAGACGACGATGAGCGGCTCGATCATCAGCGCCCAGATGAGCGTGCCCGCCACCGTGACGACCTGGGCGCGAAACAGCGCCCCGAGGGCGACGCCGAAGGCCGTGATGAGCCCGGCGGTGACGATCTGCCGGGCGTAGTCGGCCAGCGCCGCGCCGTCTGGGGCCGGGTAGCTCACGCCGCGCATGGGCAGACCGATCACGCCGATCAGGTTGGCGAGCAGGAGCGCGAGCAGCATCGCGACGCAACCGACGAGCGCGTACACGACGAGCTTCACGACGATCACCCGGCCGCGGCGCGGCGTGGCCAGATACGTATAGGTGATCGTCCCGTGACGGTATTCGCCGGTCATGCCGAGAATGCCGAACACGAGCAGGATGTACGTGACGAGGCTGCTCCCCGCCGTGAGGATCCCGGGAGCCTGGTCGCCGCCGATCGTGCTCTTGGGCAGAAAGGCGATCAACAGGACGGCCGGCAGGATGGTGACCAGGGCGGCGGCGATCCCCATGCCGAGTGCCGTGCGCGTGCTGCGCAGCTTGAGAAGCTCGGCGCGCAGAAGGGCGCTCACGACTCCTTCCTCGTGCCGGCGATCTGCAGAAACAGGTCTTCGAGACTGGGTTGTTCCGTGAGGAGCTCGTGAAGCACCAGGCCGCCGGCGTGCGCGATCTCGCCGACCTCGGCGCTCCCGGGTCCGCGGATGGCAAGGGCGTCGCCGAGGCGGTTCACCGCCGCGCCCTTGGCGACCAGCAGGCCCTCGAGCTTCTCGGCCTGCGGCGCGCGCGCGCGCACCACCGGCTGAGCGGTGCGCGTGAGCTCGTTGATCGGGCCGTGGGCCAGCAGCTTGCCGCGGCTGATGATGAGGATGTCGTCGACGGTCTGCTCCACCTCGGCAAGCACGTGGCTCGAGATGAGCACGGTGCGGCCCTCGGCGGCGCGCGCCCGCAGAAAGGTCCGCAGCCACCGGACTCCCTCGGGGTCGAGGCCGTTGGCGGGCTCGTCGAGGAGGAGGACCTCAGGGTCGCCGAGCAGGGCGGCGGCCAGGGCGAGGCGCTGCTTCATGCCCGTGGAGTAGCCCTTCACGGCGCGCCTTGCCGCGCCTTCGAGCTCCACCATCTCGAGGGCCGCGTCGACGCGGTCGTACGAGATGCCGGCGCTCGTCGCCACGACGCGCAGGGCGTTGGCTCCGGAGCGGCCCGGGTGGAAGCCGGAGGCGTCGAGCAGAGCGCCGACCCGGGTCGTGGGCCGCGCGAGGTCGCGGTAGCGGCTGCCGAGGATGCGGATCGTGCCACCCGACGGCCGCACGAGATCGACGAGCATGCGCAAGGTGGTGGTCTTGCCGGCGCCGTTGGGGCCCAGGAAACCGGTGATGGTGGCAGGCTCGATGCTGAAGCTCACGTCGTCGACGGCGAGGACCTTCTTGCCGAAACGCTTGCTCAGATGCTCGGCCTCGATGACGGCCATGATCCCTCCCGGTGGTGTGCCCGGAGGAGTGTACACGACCGCCGGGCGCCGCTGCCGCGCGCGGCCCACAGGGTCACGGGGCAGCGCCTTACTCGGTCTCGGCCCGTCCGCGGCCGCGGCGCAGCAGAAGGACCGCCGCCACGGCCACTACCACCACCGCCGCCACGACCACGATGATGAGCGTCGTGTTGCCGCCCGACGACGACGTCGTCCCGACGGCGCCCATCTTGGGCTCCACGAGGCGATACGTGTCGATGTTGTTGTAGCTGTACAGAACAGAGCCCTGCTGGCCGCCGGTGGCGTCGCCGGGGACATGCACCCACCCCTGCCAGGCAGCGGTGTTGTAGGCCTCAAGCTGGAAGGGGTAGGCGAGGATCGCGTAGGGGGCGGCATCGTAGAACATCTGCTGCATCTGGTCGACGATCGGCTGGCGCGCGGTCTCGTCGATGGTCTGCGACTGCTGCGTGTTCAGCTTGGTATACGCAGGGTCGGTCCAGAGGCAGTCGTTCCAGCCCTCGATCTGCGCGGGCGTATAGATGCTGAGCATGAACTGCGGATCCACGTCCTGCGTCCAGTACCAGATGAACATGTCCCAGTCGGGAGCGTACGTGCTGCCCTTGTAGTTGTACTGCGCGTCGATCAGGGCTCCGGCGTCCATCACCTGGAACTGCAGCTTGATGCCGACGTCTTTGAGCCAGCCGACGATGAGCTTGCCGGCGGTCTGGTTCTCGGGGGAGTCAGAGGTGGCGTAGAAGCGCAGGCTGAGCTTCTGGCCGTCTTTGGTCTCGCGGTAGCCGTCGCCGTTGACGTCCTTGTAGCCGGCGTCGTCGAGGATCTGGTTGGCCTTGGCCGGATCGTAGGCGAAGGTCTGGTCGGCCGTTGGCTGCCAGTGGTACTTGGAGTACGGCACGATGAGCGACGAGCCCACGGTGGCGTAGCCGTTCATGGCGACAGACACGACCTTCTCGCGGTCCACGGCCCAATTAACAGCCTGGCGGAACTGCTTGTCCAGCAGCACCGGGTTGCCCAGAGAGTTGGCGTTGTCGTAGCAGTTCATGCCGATCTCGACGAACTGCCAGGAAGTGGCGTTGTCGGCCGCCAGACCGGGCTCTGCGCCGAGCTGCTTGAACTGCGCCGCCGGCACGTTGATGGCGCCGTCGATGGTCCCCAGCTTGAGGTCCTGCGACATCGTGTCGGGGTTCGTGTAGAGCTGGAAGATCACCTCGTCCACCTTGGGCGCGCCGGCCCAGTACGTCTTGTTGGCCACGAGGCGCACGAACTTGCCTTTCTGCCACTCGACGATCTGGAAGGGTCCGTCGCCAACGATCGGCGGCTTGTTCTGGTATGTGCTCGTGGCCGCCTTGCCGCTCACCTTGCTCCAGATGTGCTCCGGCAGGATGGGCACGACCATGCGCAGCATGTTGGCCTTGGGGGCCTTCGTGTAAATCTGCACTTCGGTGTCGCTCACGGCCACGGCTTTGGTGACGCCGTCGGTGTACGCGGACAGGTTGAGCAGCTGGTTCTCGTTGATGTAGTTGAAGGTGAAGGCGACGTCCCTGGCCGTCACGGGCACGCCGTCCGTCCACGTCGCGTCACCGCGGATCGTGAAGGTCCACATTGTGCCATCCGGCGAGACCTCCCACTTGGTCGCCAGCTCCGGCTTGGGCTCCAGGGTCTTGGCGTCGAAGCCCACAAGGAAGTCGTAGTTCAGGTGCCAGAGCAGGTAGTCGGTGCCCTGGATGCCGACGAACGGGTTGAGGTTGTCGGGCTCCTGGACCCATCCGATGTGCAAGGAGGTCTTGACCGCGGGGGCCGGGCTCGACGAGGCCATGGCGGTGCCGGCCAACACGAGGACGGCGGCGCCGGCGAACAGGAGAGCCAGGAGAAGCCTTCGGCCGCGCTGGGCACTCTCTCGACTGAGGTGGCTCATCACTGTTCCTTTCGTGGGTGGCGGGCGAGATCGTCGATTTCGGAGATGGGTCGAGAGGCGGTCGGCCGCGGGGATGGCGTGCCGCGCGCCCGCCCGGCGGCCCGGCGGGCGAGGGGTTTCACCAGGGTCCGCGTTCGCCGCGAAGCCTGAACCAGAAGCCGCCGACGCAGCGGCGCGCAGGGGATCCGCAGAAGAGGAGCCGGCAAACGCGCGCCACGGCGCGGCGCAGGTCACAGGCTGCGCGTCGTACCGCGCGCTGACGGCCGACGAACGAGTCCCCCACGTGCACGTCTCCTCCCGGCCCCACCCGACAGGTGCTCCAAGGCACTCATTACATGCCGGGGCACCTGAGGTGTCAAGGAAAGGCGCCGGCAGCCGCCGCGTCGCCGCCGCCGTCGGTCGGCCGTGCCCCCCGTCCGCCGCCCTCCGCTTGCGTCGCGGGCGGCGGTGGTCGACGATAGCGCGGTCTTGATCGGTTTCTATGAGAAGTGGTGGATGACCGCCCTGCGCGGCGCCGTTGCTCTCGTCTTCGGTCTCACGGTGTTCTTTTGGCTGGACCCCGGCGCCGCGGTGCTCGCGGTCGCGTTCGGCGTTTTCGCGCTCGTCGACGGTCTGGTGCTGGGGGCTGTGGCCGTGGTCGGGCGCGACGCGCTCGGGCAATGGTGGGTGGTTCTCGCCGAGGGCGTCGTGGGCATGGCCGTCGGCGTCGTCGCGCTGGCGTGGCCGGGGCTCGGCGGCCTCGGCCTGCTCTCGCTGCTGGCCGCCTGGGCGGTCGTGACCGGCGTCTTCGAGATCGAGGCCGGCGTGCGGCTGCGCCGGCTGGCCGGCAGCGACGTGTCGCTGTTTCTCGCCGGCGGCCTCTCTCTGCTGGTGGGCATCGCGCTGATCGCCGTGCCCAAGGACGACCCGCTGGAGGTCGCCTGGGCGATCGGCCTGTTCGGCATGGTATACGGCGGCCTGCTGCTGGATGCGGCCGGCCGCTTGCGGCGCCTGGCGCGCGCGGCGCGGCCTGCCGCGCCGCGCTGACCACGGCGCCGTCGCCCGCGCAGGCGACG
>CAIOZS010000276.1 GCA_903862845.1 uncultured Thermoleophilia bacterium | reverse complement strand
GGCGCGCCGGCAAGCGCCGTGCAGGCTTCGCTCCAGAAGGAAGGGCCGGGCGGCGCTTTCGCGCCGCCCGGCCCTTGTCTTGCGCCCGTCGCGTGAGAGCCCTCACGCGACCGCCGGATCAGATCTCGTCGAACTGCGTGAGATCGCGCTCGATCTCTGCCAGCTCCGCGGCGGTACCCTGGATCTTCGGGCCCTTGAACCACTTGCGCGCCGAGACGGCCCACCAGATGCCGGCGAAGCCGATGACGGCGAGCACCGCCACCGGCGTGTAGTTGAAGTTCGTCGCCGTTATCGGCGTGTACTGAGGCAGCAGGAAGATGATGCAGATGAACACGACCCATATGACCGCGATCCAGCCGACGATCGCGCTCACCCCGGGATTCATCTTGTAGGGGCCGGGGACGAACGCCTTGGGGTTGATGCGGTGCAGGAACACGGGCGTGAGGTACGCGATGTAGAGACCGATCACCGCGATCGAGACCACGGCGAAGTAGGCGACTGGGCTCCAGATGTACCAGAAGGACAGGACGAACGCGCCGATGGCGCCGAACCACGCCGAGTGGACGGGGATGCGGCGCTTGGGGTTCACGTGGTGCCAGTAGCTGGAGAACGGCACCGCGCCGTCACGCGAGAACGCGTAGATCATGCGCGAGTTCGCGGTGATCGACGACATGCCGCAGAAGAACTGCGCGCCGATGACGACGAGGATAAGCAGCAGGCCGATGGTCCTGCCCGCTGAGGACGTGAAGGCGACCGCCCACGGGGTCACGCAGAGGCCTGCAAAGTCGGTCAGGGACGCGTACGTGGTTCCCGCGAAGCTGACGGGGAAGGTCTTCGGGAGCGCCCAGCTCACGCCGACGAGCAGGATGAAGCCGGCGATCAGCGAGACCCAGATGGACCTGACGATACCCTTTGCCGCCTGGATATTGGCGTTGATGGTCTCCTCCGACACGTGTGCCGACGCGTCGTAGCCCGTGAAGGTGTACTGCGCGTTTAGCAGGCCGAGGAGGACCACATAGAAGGGCGCCGCGAAACCGGACAGTCCCTTGAACGCGTTCCAGCCTTCGCTGCCGAAGACGAACGACATGGACTGGTGTGTGTGTGACTGTGGCGCCCAGTACAGGCAGATGACGATGACCGCCACGCCGATGAGGTGCCAGTAGACCGAGACGTCGTTGAGCAACGCCACCAGGCGGATGCCGAAGGTGTTCAGCAGGCCCTGGAGGATGAGGATGACGGCCAGGATGCCGATGATCTGGGCGCGCCCCACCCAGAAGCTGTTGCCGGTGAGCTCGCCCAAGAACGCAGAGAGGGAGTAGGCGCAGCCGAAGCTGATGCCGGCCGTGACGGCGACCTGACCCAGCAGGTTGAACCAGCCGGTGAACCATGCCCAGAAGGGGCCGCTCTTGCCGGGCGCGAGCTTGGCCGCCCAGTAGTACAGGCCGCCGGCCGTGGGATAGGCGGAGCAGATCTCGGCCATCGACAGGCCGGCGAAGATCACAACGATGCCGACGCCGAGCCAGCCCCAGACCATGACCGGCGGGCCGCCGTGCAGCAGACCGTACTGGTAGACGGTCAGGCAGCCTGACAGGATCGAGATGATCGTGAAGGAGATGGCGAAGTTGGAGAAGCCGCTCATCTTCCTGTCGAGCTCCTGCGCGTAGCCGAGCTCGTGGAGCCTCTTGGTATCTTCATCCATGCCGACTGGTGGTGAAGCGGAACCTGGTTCAGCCACGGTAACCCCCCCTGTTTGACGACGCGTGCGTTGAGCGCGAACCTTGACAGACATTTAGTATGAGCCAGCCTCCGGTGTCAAGGGTCGCGGGCTCGTGCGGCGGCAGGCGACGTCGCCGCCCGACGAGCGGAGACGTGCACAGTGCGGCCGGCGTTTCCGGCGCATGCCTCCGACTCGTTCATCGTCAGCCCCCGATCGGTGCCCGCGTGCGGCCGGCGAGGGCCGCACGCGCGAGGGGCGGGGGCGCACCTGCGCCCCCGCCCCTCGCCGGCCTCACGCGGCTCTGCCGGGCGCGCTTACTTGCCGAGCAGCGCGTCGATCTTCTTGACCCCGTCGCTGGCGT
>CAIOZS010000275.1 GCA_903862845.1 uncultured Thermoleophilia bacterium | reverse complement strand
GGTGGTCGTCACCTGATCGAGGAGCGTGGTCGGCGCCATCTGGCCGCCGGTCATGCCGTACACGCCGTTGTTCACGAAGATCACGGTGATGTTCTCGCCCCTGTTGGCGGCGTGGAACCCCTCGGCGGTGCCGATGGCGGCAAGGTCGCCGTCACCCTGATAGGAGAAGACCAGATTCTGCGGCCTCACCCGTTTGATGCCGGTAGCCACGGCGGCTCCGCGCCCATGGGCCGCTTCGACCACGTCGATCTCGAAGTAGTTGTAGAGGAGCATGCCGCATCCTGCAGGAGCCACGCAGATGGCGTCTCCCTGGAGGTCCATCTCTTCGATCACTTCCATGAGGAGGCGGTTGATTATGCCGTGGCCACAACCGGGGCAGTAGTGGAAGTGCGCCTCTTTCAGAAGCTTGGGTCGCGCGTAGACTGCCTTCATCGCTTCTTCCTCTTGCCGCCCGAATGTGCCTGGTAGTAGTGGCGAGAGATGATCCTGTAGAGCTCGACAGGCATCGGGATGACGCCTCCGGGCCTTCCGTAGAAATGGATGTGTCCCTTGCCCTCCAGCGCTAGTCTCACATCCTCCACCATCTGGCCGGCGCTCATCTCAAAGACGAAGAAGTCACTCACCGTCTTCGCCATCTCCCGAAGCGCCTTCGTGGGGAAGGGCCAGAGCGTGATGGGCCTGATCATGCCCACCTTCAGGTTCTCCTCGCGGAGTCTCTTGATGGCGCCCTTGGCGACCCGCGCGCCGATGCCGTACGCGACCACGATCATCTCGGCGTCATCTGCTAGGTAGGTCTCGTAGCGGACCTCGTTCTGCTCGATGAGGCGGAACTTCCGCTGGAGCTTCCAGTTATGCTCTTCCTGGAGCTTGGTATCGAAGATCAGGGAGTAGATCGCCTGGGCGGGTCTGTCCTTGGCTCCGGTGAGAGCCCAGCTCTTGTCGTAGTCCGGAGGGCGCACGAGGCCGTCGAAGTCGACCGGCTCCATCATCTGGCCCAACATGCCGTCGCCGAGAATGATGACGGGATTGCGGTACTTGTCCGCCAGGTCGAAGGCCAGAGGTACGATCTCTGTCAGCTCCTGGACGGACCCGGGAGCGAGGACGACCGTCCTGTAGTCGCCGTGGCCGCCGCCGCGCGTCGCCTGAAAGTAGTCCGACTGTGCCGCCGAGATGTTGCCCATGCCGGGGCCGCCTCGCACCATGTTGACGATGACGGCGGGAAGCTCGTCGGCCGCGAGATAGGAGATGCCTTCCTGCTTGAGACTCATGCCGGGGCCGCTCGACGACGTCATGGAGCGTGCTCCGGCCACGGAGGCTCCGAGCACCATGTTGATGGCGGCGATCTCGCTCTCCGACTGGATGAAGACCCCACCCGCGCCTGGCATCCGCCTGGCCATGTATTCCGTGAGCTCGTTCTGGGGGGTGATGGGATACCCGAAGTAGTGGGTGCACCCGGAGAGGACCGCTGCTTCGCCCAGGGCGGCGTTTCCGCTCATGAGACGTCTCATGACTTGCTCACCTCGATGGCGACCTCAGGGCACATGAGGGCGCAGCTGCGGCAGGCCGTGCATCCCTTGCCGTCGTCGAAGACAACGACGAAGTATCCTTTGAGATTCAGCTCTTCGGAGAGACGGATGCAGTCCTCCGGACAGAAGTCGATACAGAGGACGCAGCCTTTACAGCGCTCCTTGTCGATCTGGATGCTCCCTTTCAATGATGCGTCCCTTGCTCCTCGTTCGGTCTATCTTGCCGGGACGACTGCCAATGAGTCGCCCGCCCATGAGTCGATTGTCCATAATAGTGCCTTGAGCGGTCCTCTGTTGAAACCCAGGGCGCGGAGCCAGGAAATCGCCGCGCCCTGCTGAGGGGCGCGTTCTGGCCGGCGAATGACAGTCGCGACGTGAAGATGCGGAAGACGATACAGACGAAGCGAACCGGGCGTTCCACCGTCGAGGTCTCAATCCGACCGGTACAGGCTGTCGACCAGGCGACCATCCGGCGATGGGCGCGCGCCGTCGCCGACACCATGTCGCGAACGTGTCCCCACGCCGAGGCCGCAGACCGCCACGACCCTGACTCCGGCCTCTACTGGTATGTGATCGCCGAGGACGAGCGCGACGTCGGCACGGTGTGGATCGAGCTGCTGCCAGCCGGTTCCGAAGCCGTACTTGGCGTGTACCTCGGTGATCCGTCGGACTGCGGCCGCGGCATCGGCACGGCGGCGATCGACCTCGCCATCACGGAGCTCCGTCGCGCGCACCCGCACCTGCCCATCGTCCTTCGAGTCCGCCGGTCCAACACCCGCGCCATCGCCTGCTACCGGCGCGTTGGGTTCACCGTCATCGGCAGTGGCTGCAAGTCGTTGCCCTCAGGCGAGGCAGTGCCCTACTACCGGATGGTTCTCCCAACGTTAAGACAAAAGCCCCGCCGATGCCTTGCGAGCCCGCCAGTTGAGCGCATCGATCCGACGCGCCTTGGGTCTGCAGTAGAGTCCAGCCGCGGCGCTCGTAGGTCATGCGCGGTGCGCTGCGCGCAGTCAGAGGAGGTCCGCGTGATTGTTCGCCCAGAGACCAATCGGGATTTCGACGGCATCCGCGAGGTCAACATCGTCGCCTTCCAGGGTCACCCCTACAGTCAGCAGACAGAACATCTCATTGTGGAGGCATTGCGGGTGGCCGACGCCTTGGAGTTGTCGCTCGTCGCTGAGTCTGACGGCGAGGTCGTGGGCCATATCGCATTCTCGGCCGCAGCTATCGGCGGCTCGTCGACGGGCTGGTTTCTGCTCGGGCCGGTGGCGGTCCGGCCAGCCCGCCAAGGCGAGGGGATCGGGCGCGCGCTGGTCGAAACCGGTCTTGATGCGCTGCGCTCTCGGCGAGCCTGCGGGTGTGTTCTGGTCGGAGATCCAGCCTTCTACGGCCGTTTCGGATTCAGGCAGTATCCGGGCGTAGCCTGGCATGGTGCGCCGGACGAGAGCGTGCTCTGCCTCTTGATGTCCGGCGAGGTGCCCACCGGCGAGGTGGTGCCACATCCTGCATTCCTGGCTGGGACGTAGGCCGGCGACGACGGCCGTGGAGACCAGGAGCCTGGCGTCGGACTGAACCGGCACGTGCCCGTGCCGACCGGCCTGTCGCCTGCGCAGGGCCGGATCGGCGATGTGGTCTCGCCAGCGGGACCTGCCCTCCGTCATGACTGGATCCCATGGCCCCGGGCGCAAGCCGCAGCGCGCGGGAGGACTTGTGCATCCTGCCGAATCCCTGTTGACGGCCCCTGACGGCGCCCGCGACTGCAAGCCCTCGCACCCCGTGACTCCCCCGCACCGCCCTCACGAGTAAAGAAGACTTGACATCGTGTCTGGTCCGTTTTACAGTCGTGCATGTAAAGCAAACCTGACATCGCGTCAATCACAGCAAGGAGGCAGCCATGCCGTTCGAAGAGAAGATCACGTGGGTCAGCGCAGTGGTCACGGTCATCGTTCCGGTCGCGTACTTCTTGATCGTGCTCGGCCGGCTCGCCGACTCCTCCGCCGCCGACATCGCCTACCAGCGGCCGCTCCTCATCGCCATCGGAGCGTCGATCGTCCTTACCATCGTCGGGTCGATCCTGACGGGGATCGGCACCGGAATCTCGGCCGAACTGCGGGGCAGATCCGCCTCCGGCGAGATCGACCGTAAGGACGAGCGGGACAAGACCATCAGCCGGCGCGGCGACCTGATCGGCTACTACGTCGCGTCCGCCGGCATGGTCGGCGTGCTCGCGCTGACGATGCTGCAGTACGAGTACTTCTGGATCGCCAACGCGCTCTACCTGTCGTTCGTGGTGGCGACGCTGGTCTCGTCAGTGGTCAAGCTGGTCGCCTACCACAGGGGCTTCTAGTCATGGGCAGGCCGACACGGGTGACGAATCACATCCGGGCTCTCAGGTTCGCCGCCGGCGAGATGACCCAGGCCGAGCTCGCCGACAAGGTGGGGGTCACGAGGCAGACCATCATCGCCATCGAGCAGGGCCGGTACTCGCCGTCGCTCGAGATGGCCTTTCAGATCGCCCGGGCGTTCGATGTCCCGCTCGATGACGTGTTCGACTACCCGAAACAGGGATAAGCGATGTCTTCAGAACCTACGGTCCTGCTCCTCGGCGCGACCGGGCGCACCGGTGGCCGCGTCCTGAACCAGCTTCTAAGCCGCGGCGTCCGTGTGCGCGCCGTGGTGCGGTCCGCCGAGAGACTCCCCGCGGACGCCGCCGACCATCCCAACCTGACGGTGGTCGTGGCCGACCTGCTGTCCCTGAGCGACGAGGACCTCGCGCGCCAGGTGCAGGGCTGTGAGGCCATCATCTCATGTCTCGGCCACAGCGCGAGCCTGCAGGGGTTCTTCGGGTCGCCGCGCGACCTCGTCACCCAGGCAACGAAGAGGGTCTGCCGGGCGATCCAGACGGTGCGGCCCGTCCAGCCCGTGAGGCTCGTTCTCATGAGCAGCGTGTCGGTCAACCATCCCGGAGGGCTGGACACGCGTCGCGGATGGTTCGAGAAGGCGGTCGTCTGGATGCTGCGCGGCCTGGTCCCTCCCGCGAGAGACAATCAGCGCGCCGCCGACTTCCTCTACAACGACATCGGGACGGCCGGCCGCCATGTACAGTGGGTGGCCGTCCGTCCGGACTCTCTCCTCGAGGGCGACGTTACGCCGTACGCGTTGCATGAGACCCTCGTGAGCAGCCTCTTCCGCCCCGACCAGACGAACATGGCCAACGTCGCGCGCTTCATGTGCGAGCTGGTCACGGACCCTGAGGTGTGGGCGGCGTGGCAGGGCAAGCTGCCGGTGATCGTCAACGCCTCGCCGCCGTGACCCCGAGGAGTCGCCGACGAGGATCTGACCAGCTTCGCCTTCGTCGTGCCTCCCCGTCTGTCACTCGCGCAGGCCACAGCTCATGCCGCGAGTGGTTGTTGACCGCTCCCGAAGGCGACTGTGCCTGGACTGAAGCTCTTGACGATCAGCCATATCGCCATGACCATTTCCTGGACGGCGAGGGGCATCAACAAGATCACCGGATGCGTGCCGAACACGGAGGACCTCGGAGCTGCTGCCGTCAAGAACCGACTCGTACAGCACCCCGAGACGAAGCTCGTGACGAACCCCGCCACAAGCGCCGCTCCCAGGTACCTGGGAACATGACCGCCTTTCGCCACCCGGGAACTCATGCGTCAGCCGACCTCGCGCATCATGCGCTCGATGGAGTCGACCCGCTCGAGCATCGTCGCGAGATCGGACCGCATCGCCGACGTGGCGTCACGCATCTCTCTGGCGAGCGTCTCGTAGTCGGCCGCGAGCGTGCGATACTGCTCGGCGTGCTTCGCTTGGACCTCTTCCTTCGCCACCTCGGCCGAGATCCTCGACCTCGACAACGAACCGGGCCTGCTGCTCAAGGAGCCCATGATGATCATGCCGATGATGATCACGAGCGCTACCACGATTGCTGCCACGGGCCAACTGATACTCATCTCTCCACCCTCTCGTTAGGACTTGGACTGCTCCGCCAGCGTCGCTACTGCCACTGCGATCCGCTCCGGCGTGAGCTCCTCGCAGAAGGCCGTCACCTCGAAGTACCGAAGAGCCCTGCCGTCGGCCGACACCTCATGCCGACCGGTCACGAGCCCCGCCTTCTCCAGTTGCTTCAGATGCATGTGGAGGAGCGGCCGGCTCATCCCGAGCTCGCGGGCCAGCTCGCTGACGTAGACCTGCCTCTCGCTGAGCGCGGCAAGTACCCGCAAGCGATGAGGGTTCGCGAGAGCGCTCAGCATCGTCAGAAACTGGTCGCCGGTACGCTGTTTTGTCAAGGCATCTCCTTCACGTGTCAGTATTACCTTACACATAACAGGCAAGAGTGTCAACGGGCGACGTGCGGGACCATGCCGCGCGAAGGCAGAAGGACGCGGCGCTCTTCCGGTTCTGCTCGCCGGCGAAAGGGTGTGGCCGTCGGGATGGAATGGTTCCATTTGGGGGCAGTCCGGGGACCGGCTTCGCGATGATCCTTGGGATGCTGGTGGGAATCTCTTGTTCCGGTGCCTGTCGTCTATTCTTGTCCGGCCCTGGTCTGGGCTCCTGGTCGGCATATCATGATCGCTGTGGGCTCGTTTAGGGACGCTGAGGGGCGACCCGTCGCGATCTGGTCGTAGTCCGACCATGGGGATTGAGAGGACGACATGACGACGTTCGAACGGGGTGGGCAGTCATCGGACGGACCCGACGACGCGGTCCGTGTCGATGGAGGACTGATCACCGGCGTGCCTGCGGCGGAGAGCCCGCATGTCGTCGTCTACAAGGGGATCCCGTTCGCGGCGCCCCCGGTCGGCGAGCTGCGGTGGAAGCCGCCGCAGCCGGTCGCGCCGTGGGAGGGCGTGCGCAACGCCAGCGTTTTCGGGCCGACGTGCCCCCAGCAGCCCTACCCGGCGGGATGTGTGTTCCCGGAAGGCACGCAGCTGGACCGCTTCAGCGAGGACTGCCTCTACCTGAATGTCTGGACTGCGGGAACGGCAGCGACGGAGCCGCGGCCGGTGCTGGTGTGGATCCACGGCGGCGCCATGATTCGAGGCGCAGGCTCGTGTCCCGTCTACGATGGGGCCGCCCTCGCCGAAAAGGGCGCGGTCGTCGTCACGATCAACTACCGGCTTGGCGCTTTCGGCCTTCTTGCTCCTCCTGAACTGACGGCCGAGTCCGAGCATCGTGCCTCCTGCAACTACGCCCTGCTCGATCAGGTCGCGGCACTTGGCTGGGTGAAGCGCAACATCCGCGGCTTCGGGGGCGACCCCGGGCGGGTCACGATCTTCGGCCAGTCGGCAGGCTCCTCGAGCAGTGCGAGCCTCTGTGCCTCGCCGCTGGCGCGGGGCCTGTTCCACGGCGCGATCGGCGAGAGCGGAGGAGCCTTCGTCGGCATGCCTCCGCTGAAGCAGGCGGAAGGCTCGGGCGCGAAGTGGGCATCGTCGTTCGCCGACGGATCGCTGGCTGCTTTGCGCGAGAAGAGTGCAGAGGAGATCCTCGGCGCGACACCTCCAGCCAATCTGTTCTTCTCGTTCAACGTCGACGGGTGGGCTCTTCCCCGGGACTTCACGACGACGTTCGCGGAAGGCGCCCAGAACGACGTGCCGACCATGGTCGGGTATAACGCGGACGAGATGACCGCGTTGGCCCCATTTGCACCGACTTCAGCCGAAGCGTACATCGAGGCGACTCGCCGGCAGTACGGTGCGCTGACGGATGACTTCCTGAAGATCTACCCCGTGCGCGGACGACGACACGCGGGCGGCGCACTACGCGAGCGTGCGCGACTTGTTGATCGGGTGGGGGGTGCGCTCCTGGGCGAGGGCGGCGATCGCGACCGGCAAGTCAAAGGTGTACTCCTACTACTTCACCCGCGTCCCGCCCGGCCCGGACAGCCCGCTGTACGGCGCATACCACAGTGCGGAGATCGCGTACGTGTTCGGCAACCTGCGGCCGCCACGTCCATGGCAGGAGGCCGATTGCGCTCTCTCGGACGCCATGATGTCGTATTGGATCAACTTCGCGACCTGCGGCGATCCGAATGGAGGGGGCCTCGCGCGCTGGCCGGCCTACGACACCGCACGGGACACGAGGCTGACACTCGGCGACGCGATCGCGACCCACAGCGGTGTGAACAGCCGAGGAGTGAACTTCTTCGACATCTACTGGGCCAAGGTTCGGAGTGGCGAGCTGCCGATGCCGCGTTAGCAGAAACGGCTGCGAGCCCGGCGCCGAGATGACCGGGGTGTGCGGCACGGCAAACCTGGCGCTGGTGCGGTCTCTGGGGGCGACGACGGTGGTCGACTACGCGAGAGAGGACTTCACCGCTCAGGGGCAACGCTGCGACCTCATCTTCGACGCGGTCGACAAGAATAGGAGCGCGGCGGGGCTATCGCACTCGATCGGGCAGTGGCCTCTGGCGGCAAGCGTCTCTCGGTCGACGATGGAAGACCGAAGCTCCTCGCCGAGAGCCTGATGTTGCTTGGCGAGTTGGCGGGAAGGGCGAGATCAGGCCTCCCCATCAGTAGTACGCGCAGGCCCCCTACATCTGTGAGGTGGGGGATCGGTCGCCTTCGTCGCTGAGGTCTCCGATTGCGGGGTTGACGCGGACGGCCGGTGTCGGCGAGCCGTGACCGCAGAGGGCAGCGACTTTGCGCAGCGAACAAGCCGGCGAGGACCATCGGACAGGAGAAGCCGCAGTGAGCGATGAGCCCGGGCTGCGACCCGCAGAGAGCGCCACCGCAGAGCAAGAGCGACATTCTCTGCCCCTCGATCGCTTCACCGCCTTCTCCGACGGCGTCTTCGCGATCGCGATCACGCTGCTGGTGCTCGAAATCTCCGTTCCCCACGGCGCGGTTCGCGTTCTGCCGGCGCTGCGCGAGCAGTGGACCGAGTTCCTCGGCTACTACATCAGCTTCGCCTTCATCGGCGGTATCTGGATCACGCACGCGGGCGTGACCAGGTTCCTGAAGCGCGGGGACGCCGCCGCCTACGCGCTGAACCTGCTGCTGCTGCTCTTCGTCGGGCTGATGCCCTTCACCACGGACCTCATGGTCACGCACCTGACCGGCCCAGATGTCAAGATATCTGTGCTTCTCTATGGGGTGAACGTGCTGCTCGGCTCGCTCATGCTCAGCGTCCTCATCGTCTACCTCGCGCGGGAGCCGGCCCTGCTCTTGAACAGCATCGCTGAGAGCACCCTGAGGCGCGTGTCCCGGCAGCGCTGGACCGCGATCGGCATGAACGTCTTGGCACTCGTCGTAGCCCTCGTCGCCCCGCAGGTCGCCGTCGGCCTGTACCTCGTCGTGACCACCCTCCTGCTGATCATCCCGCTGCTCGGTCTGCGCCGGCATCGGCGTCAGCCGAGCGCAGGGTAGGCGTCGCATCCAGTCCCACCGCGTCCCCTACCGTTCCATCCGCGCGCGCGCATTTGGGTGCAGAAAGCGTGCAAGCGGCGGTCCGGGCGACGGTGCGGACGCGTGCCCTACATGAACGGTGAGGTCGCCTGCGTCGCTTCGCCCGCGTGGATTAGGGATCGACGTGGGCCGACTGCGGCTCTGGCGAAGCGCATTGACTCTGCGGGCCGCCAACAGCCAGGAGGCCGTTGCCCTTGCGGGCTGCGGGCCTCCTGCCGCCGGTCGTCGGCCACGCTGCTCGCCGTCCGCGGAGAGTCATGCTCTACCCCGGCACAATGGCGCGCTCTCGCGCCGACGGGGAATACTCCGCATACGTAGCGCGGCGCGTCCGCGCCGCGCCGAGCGAGGGGTGAAGGAGGCGAGCGTCATGGCATCCGTTCGGACTTTCAAGGTGGGGCCGCGAGCGCTTCTGGCGGGCGACGGCGCCCTGCTGATGGCCTCAGCCTGTGCGGTCTTGGCGCCGCTGGCCTTGCTGATCGAGGCCGGCGCGATCCCGGTGATAGTGGTCGGCCTCCTCGCGCCGCTGCTCGCATGGTGGCTGCACGGGCGCCGCGTCGACCGCACGGCCACGGGCGGAGCAGCCCTCGGCTACCTCACCGGCATGGGGCTCACCTTGGGCCTCGTAGCGCTGACTGTGATCGTCATTCTGACGCTCACCGCCGTCGGCCTGTCCGCCACATCAGTTGACGCTGGGAGGGTGCTGGCGCAGATCCAGATCGTCATCATCGCCGTGGCGTACTTCGCCCTGGCCGCATGGCTCGACGTCGTCGCGCTGCGGGACCTCTCGGCGAAGCGGCGCGCGCATGCCCGGCTCGATGTCGCCCGCCTGGTCGCGACCGTGGCAGGCGTCGCCTACCTTGTGGGCTTGGTCGTCTGGGCGACGGGACATCCCCAGTTCGACTACATCGGGATGATCCTGTTTCTCGGGGGCTGCGGCATCGTGGGGGCGGCGGTCGTGACGGTCGCCGACCTGATGGTCAGGAGCCACGGGCAGCGGAGCCACGGGCACCTGGTCTCGGGCGTCTGATCGATCGCGCGTCGTAGTCCGGCGGGGCTCGTTCACCCGGCTTCTTGGCGCGTGCGGGCCGTGCGGCGAATCCCGTTCCATCCACGAGCACCCAGTTGGGTTGCCTGCAGCATCCGGCGACCTCCGGCCGGAGCTGGGACGACACTCTCGGCAACATCGTCGGGACGGGGCGCGGACCCGAGACCCGTCTGCGGCACGGTGGCGCTCGGAGCTCAGGTGCTGGAGGACACCGGGGCCGTGGAGGCGTCCTCGCCGCTGCGCGAGTGTTCCCGCCCTGGGCCGTTCGCCCAGGGCGGCTGAGGCAAGCCGTCTGGGGATGTCGAAGGCGGAGACGGTGTACCCCATGAGCGCGTAGAGGCCGCAGAGGGCGACGATCTCGACGACCCCGGCGAGGCCGTGCACGGCGACGATGCGCTCCTGCACGTCGGCCGGGATCGAGCGGTGCGCGACGACCGCGTCCACGGCCGCCAAGGCCACCGCCTGGTCGTCGCGCAGCCCGTCGGGCAGCTCGTCGCCGGCCATGACGGCCACGGTGGCGGGGTCCAGCCCCTCCAGCTCGGCCGGGCGCTGGTGGTGCGCCCACTCGTAGGCGAACCGCTGGCGTGCGGCGTACCGCACGATGACGAGCTCGCGCACGTCGCCGGGCAGCACGCCCCCGAAGCTCAGCAGCTCGCCGAGCGCCCCGACGCGGCGCGCCACCGCCGGAGCGTTGAACATGCGCACGTACACCTCGCCGATGGCGGCGCGGCCATCGGCGTGGGCGCGGGCGCCGGCCATGTGGCGGAACGCCTCGAGGTCGGCGCCGGTCAGGCTCTCGGTCGGGTCCGGCAGCGCCGCCATCAGTGGTCGTCCTCCCACTCCCTCATCGCTTGCCTCCACGGCGTCACCGGCGTGGGGAAGGCCTTGTCGATCCGCAGATCGAGGAGGTACGGGCCATCCGCCTCCAGAGCGCGCTGCATCGCGGCGCGAATCTGCGCCGGCTCTTTGACCGCCTCGCCGCCGGCGCCGAGGGAGCGCGCAAACCCTGCCCAGTCGACGCCGTCGATCGCGGTGAGCGCCTCCGGTCCCGCGCCCATGGCGCGCGCCCGGTACCAGATGTTGCCGTAGGCGCCGTTGTCCATAAGCGCCACGATGACCCGGGCGCCGTCGCGCGCCGCGGTGTGCAGCTCCATGCCGTGCATGAGCATGCAGCCGTCCCCGGTGGCGACGAGCACGGGTGCCTGCGGACGCGCCAGTGCGGCGCCGATGCCCAGGCCGAGCCCGCCGCCCATCGGCGCCAGGTTGGCGAGCGAGAGGTGCGTGCCGGGCGTGTAGGCGTCCCAGTACTCGGCGAACCAGGCTCGGTGGGCGCCGGAATCCACCGCCAGGACGCCGTCGCGCGGCAGCGCGGCGCGCAGTTCGGTGACCACGCGCGCGGGGTGCATCGGCACCGCGTCGCTGCGCCTGTCCTCCGCGCCGTACCGTCCCGGCCCCGAGGCACGCACCGCGGCGAGGAAGCGGCGGCGCTCGTCGCGGCCGGCGTCGAGCGCGGCTGCTTCCCTGCCGCCGAGGGCCAGCAAGCGCTCCAGCACGGCGCCGGGGTCGCCGACCAGCGGCACCTCCGCCGGCCAGGTGCGGCCGATGGCCAGGGGGTCGGCGTCGATGTGCACGAGAGCCCGCGACGGCAGCATCTTGCGGTCCCAGTGCAGGGTGTCGCGCTCGTTGAGCCCCGAGCCCATCACGACAAGCGCCTCGACTTCGTCGCTGAGGACGGCCTCGGTGGCCCAGCGCGAGCCGCCGTAGCCGAACACGCCCAAGGCAAGAGGGTGATCCTCGGGGAAGACGCCTTTGCCCGCCAGCGTCGTGGCCACGGGCAGCTCGAAGCGCTCGGCGACCTGCAGGAGCACGCCGGCGCCCGCGACGCCGTGCACCCCGCGGCCGGCGAGGATCACGATGTTCTTGAGAGGGCGCGACCCGGCCAGCAGGCTCAGGGCCTGGTCGAGAGCGTCCTCGTCGACCGGACGCATCGCGGTGAGTGCGGCCGGCACGGGCGTCCACCGACCGGCAATCTCGGCGGACTGCACGTCGACCGGTACGGAGAGGTGCACCGGCTCACGCAGCACCAGGGCGTGCGTGACGGCCTGGCGCAGGTGGCGCGGCAGCACCGCCGCCGATGACACCGACTCGGAGAGCCCGGTGAGTGTGCGCAGCGCCGCGATGTCGTCGAGGGCGGCGCCCGAAGCATCCTGGAAGCCGCCCATGCCCTCCAGCGTGGTGGGCACCTCGCCGCTGATGGCCAGCACCGGCGAGCGGTCGGCTTTGGCTGCGGCAAGGGCGGTCGCCATGTTCAGCACTCCGGGACCCCCGATGCCGAAGCATACGCCGAGGCCGCCAGTAGCCCTGGCGTACCCGTCCGCCATGTACGCGGCTCCTCCTTCGAAGGCCGCCACGACCGTGTGCAGCCCTTCGGTGCCGGTCATCGGCGGCATGAAGGCGTCGTTGAGCGCGCCCGGCACCATGAAGCAGCACCGCACGCCCTGGGCCCTGAGCGCCTCGAGGATGTACTCGCTTCCGTTCATCGTCACGTCCTTCCTCCGCGAGCGCGTACCGCGCGCGCCCAGTCTACAGGCGCGCCCGTCGCCCGGAGCAGGGAGGCGCGCTTGCGGCGTGCCGGGGCGGGAAGAAGAGCCGCGCGGCGGCGCTCTGCTCATCGAACAGAACGTCGAGCGGCTGGTGGACCGGCGCCACCTCTCGGCGGAGTCGCTCGCGGCGGTGCTGTCCAAGCCGGTGGACGCCGCTGGGGTCGTGGACGTGAGCGCGCTGCCGGCGGCCTGAAGAAGAGACCATCCCGACGATGGACTTGCCACACATCGGGACTTGACCACACGCCCTCCCCGATGGACGATCCGGCAGAATCGCCCATCGGGGAGGGCGGCAGGCAGTGCTCAAGGTCATGGGCCAGTTATGGCCGCTCTGAGAACGAGCGAGTATCATCGCCTCTGCAGCGCAGATGCCGCCCCACATGGTCTCGGGCGGTTTCGGTACGGTCAATCGGCTGACGCGGCAGAGGGGGCCCCGACATGAATCCGAAGCTCAAGATGACGACCGACATCCCCGCATCCATCCTGACCCCGGACACCGTCGAGACGCGGCTGGGGACGCTGAAGTTCTTCGACGGCTTTCCGGACGAGGTGACCGTCCAGAAGGTCTACGACAATCTCGACTTCCAGCGCGGCGTGCAGGCGTTTCTCACCGCGCTGCCGGCGGCGGACATGGGCGCGCTGCGCGCGGGCTACCGTTCCGTCGGTCCCGACAACCAGACCCTGCTCATCACCGAGTCGCTGATGGACTCGCACCTGCTGTACTTCGTGGCCAACACCGAGACCGTCTACAACATGGCCTGGCTCGACGCGAAGGACGGCCCCCTGGTCATCGAGATGCCGCCCGACGTGCTCGGCTTCATGAGCGACTTCTGGAGCCGCTACGTGACCGACGTGGGCAGGACCGGCCCGGACAGAGGCGCGGGCGGCAAGTACCTGCTCCTCCCGCCGGGCTACACGGGCGCGGTGCCCGACGGCTACTTCGTGCTCCACTCGCGCACCTACGGCAACGCCATCATCTTCCGGGGCTTCGTGAAGGACGACGACTTCCGGCCCGCGGTCGAGAGCAGCGAGCAGCACTACCGCGTCTACCCGCTGGACCAGGCGGCGGACCCGCCGGCGATGGACTTCGCGAAGGTCTCCGGCAGGTACATCAACACGATCCCGCCCAGCGACGCCTCACTCTTCGAGCTCGTCGCCACCGTCGTGCGCGAGGAGCCGCTGGAGGCCGTCGACCACGAGACCCGCGGCCTGCTCGCCGCCATCGGCATCCGCAAGGACCAGCCGTTCGCGCCCGACGCGCGGATGCAGGGCATCCTCGCCGAGGCCGCCGCGGTCGGCAACGCCACCGCGCACGCCATCCTCTACGACACGCGAGACCCGGGCCTCTACTACTATCCCGACAGCGCGTGGAAGAAGGGCAGCAAGAGCGACGACGTCGAGTTCTCGCCGGGCGGGGTGCTCGACCTCGACGAGCGGACGTTCTACTTCTGCGTCACCACCCAGATCAGCCCGGCGATGTGGGTGAAGATGGTGGGCGCCGGCTCGCAGTACGCCATGGCCGACCACGACGCCGCGGGCCGCTACCTGGACGGCGCCAAGACCTACCGGCTGCACCTGCCGCCGCACGTCCCGGCGAAGGACTTCTGGTCGCTGCTCGTCTACGACCCCCAGACGCGCTCGATGCTGCAGACCGACCAGCGGTTCCCCAGCCTCAGCAGCGAGAAGAAGGGTCTCGCCGTCAACCCTGACACCTCGGTAGACGTCTACTTCGGCCCGCAGCCTCCCACCGGCAAAGAGAGCAACTGGATACAGACCATCCCCGGCAAGGGGTGGTTCACCTTCCTGCGACTGTACGGCCCGCTCGAGCCCTGGTTCGACAAGACCTGGCGGCCGGGGGAGATCGAAATGGTGGAGTGACCACAGCGGGGACGCTGGCGACGACGCGAACGACGATGCGAGGAGGGTGCATCCATGGATCCCACTGACAAGGCGATGCAGGTACCCGGCCGCGAGATCGAAGCGGTCACGACCCCCGACAGGGTGGAGACGCGGATCGGCACGCTCCACTTCACGGATGGCATGCCGACCGCGGACACGCTCGACAAGGTCTACGACCACCTGGACTTCACGCACGCCTTCGAGGCGTTCGTGAACGCTCTGCAAGGCGTCAACACCCACGCCATGCGCCGGGGCTACCTCGAGGCCGGGGTCGGCGACAACGAGTTCCTCATCTTCTCCGAGCTGATCGATGCGAGATCGCTGTTCATGATGCCCAACGCGGACACGGTCTACGTCGGCGGCTTCCTCGACCTCAGCGCCGGCCCCATGGTGCTGGAGGCGCCGCCGGGCCTGCTCGGCGCTGTCAACGACTACTGGGGCGGCTGGGTGATCGACGTCGGCGCCTCCGGCCCCGACCGCGGCGCGGGTGGCAAGTACCTCCTCGTGCCGCCCGACTACGACGGCCGCCTGCCCGAGGGCGGGTTCTTCATCGCCCGGCCCAAGACGCTGCGCGTCATGATGTTCGGCCGCCTCTTTCTGCAGGACGGCGACCCTGGGCCGGCGGTCGAGCTGCTGCGCAGCTCCATGAAGGCTTATCCGTACCAAGTCGGCGGGGTCGGCACCTCCTTCGCCGCCTTCCTGCGCGGCGAGGCTGCGCTGGGGGCGGTCACGCCGCCGCCCGAGACGGTCTTCCACCTCGCCAGCGGCAAGGTGATGAACACCATCTTCCCCAACGACTTCACCTACTTCGAGTGGCTCGACGAGGTCGTGCAGCAGGAGCCGGCCGGCTCGCTGGACCCCGAGCGGATGGGCGCGATCGCGGCGATCGGTATCGTCAAGGGGAAGCCCTTCGCGCCCGACGACCGCATGAAGCGAATCCTCACCGAGGCGGCCGCGGCCGGCAACGCTACTGCGCGCAGCCTCCTCATGCGCCCTCGTGAGGCGGCCGCGTACAACTACCCGGACTCCGCCTGGATGCCGCTCACCCTGTGCATCTGGGGGCACGACTTCGAGACGCCGCCGCCGGCGATCGAGGGGCCGGTGCGGGACGGCGTGCGCACGCCGGAAGGAGTGAGGACCGCGCCGTCCACCGGCTACCGCATGCTGAACGCCCGCACCGGCTTCTACTACGGCGGCATGGCCATCAGCCCGGCCGAGACCATGCTCCTGAGCGGCATCGGCTCGCAGTACCTGCTAGCGACCACGGATGCGGACGGGGCGTACATGGACGGCGCCAGGACTTACAAGCTGACGCTGCCCAAGGACATCCCCGCGGGCAGGTTCTGGTCCCTCACGATCCACGACAACCAGACGCGCTCGATGCTCGACACGCCGCAGCGCTACCCGCGCGCCGGCAGTCAGGGCTACCCGTCGCCCGCCGCTGAGCCGAGCGCCGACGGCTCGACGACCGTGTACTTCGCGCCCGAGCAGCCAGACGGTGTCGGGCGTGGCAACTGGATCCAGACCGTCCCCGGCAAGGGCTGGTTCGTATTGTTCCGTCTGTACAGCCCGCTCGAGCCGTTCTTCGACAAGACGTGGCGGCCCGGCGAGATCGAGGTGGTGCGGTGAGTTGACGCGGGCCGGCGGGCCGCTCACGCACTGCCAGTCACCGTGACGGCGCTCGCCTCGTAGCTCCGGACTGCATCGAGCACGCGGGGGTAGATCTCGGCGGCGCCGACCATCGCGACGAGGCCATCCTTCTCCATGAAGTCGCGCACGGGTGCGTGCAGCCTGGCCAGCATGATCCGGATGCCAGCCTTGCGCAGACCCGTCACGAGGTCGGCGAGCTGGTCGGCGGCGGTGGTGTCCATGTCGGCGGTCGCCTCCAGGTCGAGGACCACCGCCCTGACCGGCTCCCTCGGACCGGTGGCCGGCTTCGGCGCCGCCGTTTCGTTCCCTGAGCTTGGGGCGCTTGTCCCGGCCACCGGGGTGCCCGCCCTGACCAGTGCACGCACCTCGTCCGCGAACCGGTCGGCGGTGGGGAAGACGAGCGGCCCGTCGAAGCGGTAGATGATGAGACCGGGGATGACGGTGTAGTCGGGATGCGTCACCAGGTCGGCGAACTCATCCCCGTCCGGGCGGCGCCCGAGCACGGCCGAGTTCGGGCTGCTCTCACGCAGGATGAGCAGCGCCAGCGAGAGCACGACGCCGATGACCACGCCGGGCAATACGCCGAACAGCAGGACGCCGACGAGGGCCGAGGCGGAGAGGGCGAAGTCGGCGCGGCGCACGCGATAGAGGCGCTTCAGGCTCGCCAGTGAGTAGTACTTGCGCAGAGCCATGATCACGATGGCTCCCAGGGTGGCCTCGGGGAGGTACGTGAAGAGACCGGTGAGGAAGAGCAGCGTCGCCAGGGCCAGTACGGCGCACAGCAGGGCGACGACCTGCGTCTTGCCCCCTGCGGCTTCGCCGGCGGCGCTCTTCGAGAGGCTGCCGTTGACGGCAAAGCCTTGCATCAGCCCTGCCCCCAGATTGGCCAAGCCGCTGGCGACCATCTCCTGGTTCGCATCGACCTCGTAGCCGAGGCGGGCTGCCTCCGCTTTCGCCACGGCGAACGACTCGATGTAGCCCACAAGTGCCACGGCCATGGCTCCCGGCAGCAGGTGGTAGATGTCTTCGAGGGTCACCCCGGTGAGCTGCCAGCCGGGCAGGCCGCCGGGGACGTGGCCGACCACGGCGAGGCCGTGGTCGGCCAGGCCGAGCAGGGAGGCGAGGAGCGTGGCGAGGACGACGGCCACGAGGGCGGCGGGGACCTTCTGCAGGTAGCGCTCGATGACGAGGAGCAGCACGAGGCTGCCGGCGCCGACGACGAGCGGCAGCCAGCTCCACGCGCCCGCCTGGCCGAGGAGGCTCACCGTCTTCTGGAGCGCCGTGTCGCCGGAGAGATGGACGCCCACGAACTTGCCGACCTGACCGATGGCGATCGTGTACGAGAGCCCGATGATGAAGCCGTCGAGGACGGGTTTCGCGAGGAACTTGGCGACCAGGCCCAGCCGGGCGAGACCGGCGAGCACGAGGATCGCGCCGGTCAGCAGCGCCAGGGCGATGGTGAGCGCCAGGTAGCGCTGGTCGCCGCCGGAGGCGGCCAGCGGAGCGACGACGGCGGCCGAGACGATCGCCACCGTAGAGGTCGGGCCGACCATGAGGTGCCGCGAGCCGCCAAAGAGGGCGTAGGCGATGAGCGCCAGCGGCGCGGCGTAGAGCCCGTACTGCGGCGGCACGCCGGCAATCCCGGCATAGGCGAGCGCCTCGGGCACCAGAAGCGCCCAGACCGTCAGCGCGGCGAGGATGTCCCCGGTGAGCCAGGCGCGACGATACCGCGGCAGCCAGCCCGCCGCCGGCAGCAGGCGCTGCAGCCGTGGCGGTCTCTCCGGCGGCCCGGCGAGCATTCGCGCGTGGCTCGTGGGACTCATGCCGTTCTCTGCACCCCTTGCCCCTCACCCGCGTGAGAACGGATGAGCTCGAATGAGTATGTCACGCGCCCGGGCGTCGTACTATGGTCGTACGCGGAGACGGCGGGCCGCTGCAAGCGACACGCTTGCGCACGTTCATGAAGGTCTACCCCTACCAACCCGGCGGGGTCGGCACCTCTTTCGCCGCGTTCCTGCGCGGCGAGGCTCGCCTCGGGCCGGTCACCACCCCGCCCGAGACCGTCTTCCACGACTGCAACGGCAAGATGATGAACACCATCGGCAGGATCCCCGCCTCGGCAGACAACAGCCCCCGCCCGGTCGTCCGTGCGCGGGCTGGTCCTCCTTGCCTCGCGGCGCCATCGCCGCTAGAAGCGGATCACGTCCCCCTCCAGCGGGGCGATGATCGTGCCTTTGTATCCGACCTTGGCATTGGCCTTCTTCACCGCCGTGAGGATGTTGTTCCTGGCTGCCTTGAGCGGGCTCTGCGTGTAGTCGCCGTAGTGGATCAGCACCAGCTTGCCGACGTTCGCGTTCTTGGCGATCACCGGGACCTGCCCCACGTCGGTGTGGGAGTCGACAAGATGCCAGTAGAGCGCCTTGGTGGACGCGACCGACGAGTCGGGGTCCGCGACGAGGGTCGCGGAATCGTCTCTCGCCGCTTCGTGGAGCAGGACGGTGGCGCCCTGGGCGAAGGCGTTGAAGGCCTCCTGGAACTGCGCGTTGGTGGGTTGCGCAGGGTAGTAGCCGGACGTCGCACCGGCTCCCGGCCCGCCTGCCGAGTAGTACGGAGATGAGGGGCTGAAGTCACGCCGTGCGTTGTACTGCGCCCGGTCGCCGGAGAAGACGATGGTCTTGCCGGTCGGCTGCCCATCCTTCAAGAGGGTGAAGCGGTACGCATAGCAGGTCCCGAGCTCCTCGTCGTGGTCGACCTCGAGCGCCTCGACCTTCATGTCAGGGTCGCCGCTCAGCACGGGGATGGCAACGAGCTTGTCCGGCGCGTTGGGCGTGATCGCGGCCGTCGTGACGGCCGGCCTCGGCGCAGGCACGGTGGCCGGGATGTCGAGGTAAGGCCGCGCCCAGAAGTGCAGGTCGTACCCAGGGCCGAAGCCCGCCTCGATGCCGTTCGTCATGACGTCGAGCGCATTCACGCCTCCGACGTTCGGCAGGGTCGGCCCGTAGGCGTTGAGCGTCTTCAGGTCGTGGTCGGGGCCGTTCGCCTGGGAACCCCTGGACAACAGGTCGGCATAGCCGGCCGTGTGATCGATGTGGTAGTGCGTGAAGAACAGGCCCTTGACCTTGTCGAGGGTGACGCCCAGCTTCATGAACTGATGGGGAGTGCCGGCGCCGGCATCCACCAGGTACGCGCTCCCGTTGTGGAACAGGGCGAAGCCGGAGTTGCTCCTGTCCGGATAGAAGACCGGCCCGGCGCCGAGCCCGAGGACGGCGACGCAGTCGCCGCCTACGTCCGCTGCAGCCCTTCCCTCAGGCGCCGCGGCTCTCACATCCGCGCTCGCGACGCCGCCTAGCGCCGAAGCCGCACCGATCGCGGCGCCGGTGAGGCCCGCCGCCTTCAGGAACTGGCGCCGATCCATCGGCGTGCCGAGCGGCCGTTCTCTCGGCCGTCCGTCCTCGTGATCCCTGGGTTCGTCAGACATGTGGTGCCGCCCTCCTCTCTCCTCTCGGCTCGCCTCGACAGGGAATACCGGCGGACGAGCGTCAGGACGATCATCGGCAAGGCCGGAGTGACCCTGCGGGTCTCATACTGCTGCATTCCCGGCAAGAAACGCCCGTTGGTCGAGTGCTTCAGCGCGTTTCTCAGCTGGAGCACGCGAACGTCGGCCCGAAGGCCGGGGCTACCCAGGACCTGGGCGAGCGTCTGTTGTTGCGCGCGCCGGCCAACCTCCAGAGCGTGCGGCCGGCCGGCGCAGAGCCGCCCAAGGCTTCCCTGGAGCTTCTCGGGTACAGTCTGATCGGCGCGCTGCACGACGCCGTCAACCTGCCGCCGCCGTCGCCTTGGGGCACGACGCACCGCCGCCGCACCATCCGGAAGAGGTAGGGCGCGAAGCCGCGCGCCTGCCAGCACGTCGAAGACAAGGGATTCGCGGTCCTCCAGTCGCTGAAGCAGACGGCGTAGCCGGCGTCTTGCGCTGCGGCCACCCCTGCCGCGGTCAATGCCAGGCCGACGCCCCTTCCCCGCTCCTCGGGGACCGTGGCGGCTGCGCCAAGCTCCACCGCGCCATCCGACACTCCGTCGACGCCGGCGCTCTCCATGGGAAACCACACCTGGTGGCCGACGGCCCGTCCGGCCCGGAACGCAAGCAGGGTGGTCGAGTGCGGATCCGTGGGAAGCGCGGCGTCGCCGGGGCGGCGTACTCAACGACTAAGGATGAGGGAGGCGATCACGGCCCAGAAGATCGTGAACTGGATCACCGCACTCGTCACCTCGAGACGACGCACCTCGTGCGTCATCTCGAGCTGGTGCTGCTTCAGCCGGTGGTTGCCCCAGATGACCTGCAACAGCGTGCCGATGATCATGGCGTAGGCCATGACGTAGATCTTGTCCATGAGGACGAGATACGAGAGCTCGGGCAGGTCGCCCGAGTAGGCGATCTGGAGGAGCACGGTCGTCAGAAGCGCAGTGGCCGGCATGCCGGTGCGCATGTCGATCCAGTTCGGCCGGAGCAGCAGCGCGAGCCAGTTGGTGAACATCACGACCACCAACGGGAACATCAGGTTCCACAGGAAGTAGTCGACGTCGTGCTCGATGTTCACGATGAACCTCAGGCTCGTGAAACGGGTCGCAGCGGACCCGGCCGTGCGGTCGCCGAAGGTCGTTCCGTAGTCGTGCGCGAGGGACTGTGACCACAGGCCCTCGATGTTCCAGCCGGGGATGTCCACGGTGGCGTTGATGCCCGACTGCTCGCGGTCCGCGATGAAGACCACCTCGTCCAAGGTGCGGCCGCCGTCCTCCAGGTAGAGCGTGATGTGCTGGCGGTCCAGCGGGTACATGCGCAGGTCGTAGGCCTGGAAGAAGAGCCCGCTGACGCGCATCTCCTGGTACTTGGAACCGTCGGGCATGAGTTTGGGTTCCGGGAACGCCATGGTCTTCTTGAGCTGCCTGCCCTCGACGGCATTGGCGAACTCGAGAGCGAGGGTGGGGTCGGTGTCGCCGCGCCACGTCAGCCACACGTAGACCGTGAGGTAGCACGTGTCGGCCTGGAAGTCGATGCCGGTGATGCTGGTCCAGTAGGCGCCGACGGTGACCACCTGCGCGGTGGGCGTCACCCGGTCCAGAGGCGCGTACTGACCGCTGGCCGCGTCGGCGTGCTTGTAGAGCACGCCGGGGTCGGGGGTCTGCGCCGAGGCGGCGCAGGCCGGGCCCGCCGCAGCGAGCAGCACGGCCAAACAGACCAGCAGGACGGCAAGCACTGCCGCAGGCGCGCCCCGGCGTCTCACGAGGCGCCGCCTCCCGCCTGCGCCGAGCACAGTGGAGCGTGAAGGGTCGTGGAGCCCATGGGGTGCATGCTTCGGCGCGCGGCCGCGCGACCCTGCCCCGGGCCGGGTACGCAAGGGGCGTGAGATCGCTGCCGTAGTTAGTCCGGAGACGACGGATGAGGCCGACCCCGGCGTCCTGCGGGACGCCGGGGTCGGCCGGCCACACGTACGCGATCGTCGTCTCGTCGGGCGAGATCAGGACCGCCGGCGTGTCGTCACCAGAGGAACGGCTGCAGCCGTTCGTACATGTAGATCCAGCGATCCGCGATCGCCTGCGGGATGCCCTTGCCGGCCTGCGCCTTGACCTGGTTCATCAGCGCCTGCAGGACGTTGAGGGCGGTCTTGGTGTCGCCCCGGTCGTAGGCTGCTTTGAAGGCCTGCAGCTTGGCCAGCAGGGCGGTGCGGAGGCCGCGAGACACCTCTTCAGCGCCCGCCGCCAGCAGCTGGCCGCTCGTTGTCTGCGTCCACCCCGTCTGCACGTTCTGATAGCTGTTCGCGTGCCAGGAGATGCACCACGGCAGGCTCTGCGTGTACTCACCCTTCACGCCCTCCGGGATCCAGAACGCGTCCTTCGTGAGGGGCTCGAGGAAGTACATCTTCAAGCCGAGCGTGTGGAGGAAATACGGGTACCTATCGGGCGTGTCCTTCTTGGTCTGCGGCGGGTCGAAGGCGGGGACCGCGTACACCAGGCTCAGATTGCTCCCGATGACGGTCTGGGTGGAGGAGCCGATGGTCGGGGAGCCCTCCATGCCGGCCTCGAAGCCGAAGGCTCCGGCCGTCACGCCGACGGTGTTCTTCGCGCTCCTCGACTGCAGCAGGGAATCACTCGTGCTCCACACGAACTCGGTCTTCGGGCCCTCGGAGAGGAAGTCGCGGGAGGATCCCGAGGTTCCTCAGGAAGTCCATGCGGTACTTCATCGAACGGCCGTGGGCGTTGTCGCCGGAGGCGTCGGTGTCGCCCCACCACCACACCCGCGCGTACTGCTGCAGCGAGGTCACCGCCGTCTTGTCCGGCAGCGTCTCGGCCACCGGCTCCGGGGCGATGCAGGAGGTCAGACGGTTGCGGCTGCTGTTCTCGACGTGGCCGGAGGCGTTGCCCCCCGTCGACACGCGGCCGCGCGGGTTGAAGGTTCCTCCCGTGCCGTCTGTGTCGAAGACGAACTGCATGTGGTAGACGTTGTTGGTGTCCCAGCCGATGCCCCAGAGCTGCAGTGCCGTCGTGCTGTACGGGGCCGCCGGCGCGTCCTGCGTGCAGCCGTCGACATCGCCCGTAGAGATCGTCAGCTCCTTGTACTTGTTCGGCAGGGTGGCGACCTCGGCCACGGCCTTCGTGGCCGGATCGAGCGTCACAGTTTGCAGGTGCCGGTGGTGCTGTCGCCGCCGAAGGCGTCGTCCTTGGTGACGGACGCGATCAGCGCGGCGCCGTCCCGGTCCCTGGTGACGACGTCGCCGTTCAGCAGGCAGTCCTTGTCCGCGAAGATGTGCATCGGGGTCGCGCCGCCGCTGAACGTCTCACCGTCGGTCGACGTGATGAGGTACAGGTCCCTGGTGTTGCTGTACTGGAGCAGGATGTACAGCGTGTCGTTGATGACCTTCACGACGAGCCCGCGGATGACCTGCGGGTGATCGGCGTCGTTCGGCCGGTGCTCCCAGATCTGGACGGCGGGAGGGTTCCACCTGGTGCCGTCCACGTACTCCGTCGCGATGGGGTCGATCTGCTTCTGGTAGAGGATGGCGCCGGTGTTGTCGTCATAGGTCTTCGCGATGTAGAGGAAGAGCTTGTCCTTGAAGACGGCGAAGCGGGCGGCGTTTGGACGCCTCCCGTCGGAGTAGTCGTTGGACCAGTCCCAGGTTTGGCCGTCCTCCACGACTCTTCAGTGGGTCGGCTGCGATGGGGCTTCGCCGCCGGCCGGAGCGTGCGAGACGTAGACGGCGATCTCGTTGTCCAGGGCGTCCTTGTCGTCCTTCTTGGTGAACGCCTCCCAGACGTCTCCGCCGTAGTAGATCGTGTCCCCTCCTCGTTTCTTGGCGTCTCTGCGCGGATCCTTGCGCGTGATCTCCAGGTGCCGCAAGTCAGACTTCCTTGCCCCTCTCAACGGTGACGGTGAGGCATTCCAGAGGGGCCGCTGCGTCCGTGACATCCCCGATGAGCGCCGCGAGGTCCCGGCTCGACCGCGCGTGGTACTGCCGCCGGGACCACAGCCGCACGACGTCGCCGTCCGGGCTGATGCCGAGCACGAGCAGCCCTGGACGGGTCTCGAGCAGGGAGAAGGCGGCCTCCGCGTGGCCGCTGTCGACGTCGAACACCACCACGTCGGGGGCCAGTGCGGCGAGCTCCGAGGCGCCCGGCACGGGCAGCGGCAGGTGGATCACCTCGTACTGCCGCGCACGCTCCAGGCTGGCCCCGACGCTGCCGACAACGATCGAGTTGCCGTAGAGCACGATGCGCTTGCGTCTGGTCACGTCCCCACATCCCTCCCTGCCGCCTTGCTGCGAGGAGTCTGCGAGCGGGGGGAGGCGCCCACAATGTCCGGGGGGACATACTTGG
>CAIOZS010000274.1 GCA_903862845.1 uncultured Thermoleophilia bacterium | reverse complement strand
CTGCTGGCCGCCTGGTACGTGTTCCGGCGCAAGGACATCCTCGTGTAGATAGGCTTGGCCCGACCAACAGGAGACTGTCTTGGGTTCATGCGCCCGCTGGTGCTACCTGTCTGTCAGACCTCTGACGTCGAGAGCGGCAGGCGCACGCTGAAGGTCGCGCCGTCGCCGGGCTGCGTGAGCAGCGCGACCTCCCCGCCGTGCGCCTCGACGATCGCCGCGACGATGGCGAGGCCGAGGCCGGCGCCGCCGGACTGCCGCGCCCGCGACTTGTCGGCGCGGTAGAAGGGCTCGAACACCTTGGCCGCGACCTCGGGCGTGAGGCCCGGGCCTTCGTCGGTCACCTCGAGGACGGCCTCGCCGACGCCTCCGGCTGCGCCGGCTGCGCCGACGTCTCCGGCTTCGCCGCGCAGCCGTACATGTACCGGGCAGTCCGGCGGCGTGTGCTTGCGGGCGTTGCCGAGCAGGTTGGCGACGACCTGGCGGAGCTGGTGCTCGTCGCCGGTGACCACGAGCTCCGCCGGCGCCTCGAGGGAGATCTCGCGGCCGGCCTCGGCGGCGCGCGCGTCGGCGACGGCGTCGGCCACCACGCGCGCCAGGTCGACGGGCTCTCTGTCGGGCTTGCGTCCCTCGCCGAGCCGCGCCAGCAGGAGCAGCTCGTCGACCATCACGCCCATGCGCTTGCTCTCCTCCTCGATGCGGCGCATCGCCGTGTCCAGGTCCTCCGGGTCGTCCTTGGCGCCGCGGCGGAAGACCTCGGCGTAGCCGCGGATGCTGGTCAGCGGCGTGCGCAGCTCGTGCGAGGCGTCGGCAAGAAAGCGCCGCAGCTTCTCCTCTGTGGCGGCGCGCTGCGCGAAGGCTACTTCGATCTGCTCGAGCATCGCGTTGAGGCTGAGACCGAGGCGGCCCACCTCCGTGCGCGGCTCCGCCGGCGTCACTCGCTGCGTGAGGTCGCCGGCGGCGATCTCGCCGGCGGTGTCGGCCATCGCCTCCAAAGGCCGCAGATCGTGCTTGATGAGCAGCCAGGCGGCCACGGCCAGGCCCACCAGGACGAGCGCGAACACGAGGACCTCGACGCCGAGCAGGCGGGAGAGGGTCTGAGTCGTCTCGGTGAGCGGCACCGCCACGATGAGCACCCGGTCGACCTGCGGCAGGTTCTGCACGAGGACGCGAAAGGCCGGGCCGTGAGCGCTCGTGGATCCTGTGTCGAACAGGGTCCCTCCGGCGCTCTGGGATGACGCTCCCGGCAGCGGGGACGGCAGCCGCGGCGTCGGCTGCGTCGTGTTGCCGTAGGCGAAGGAGATCTTGTTGAGGATGTCGCCCTGGCCGTCGCGCAGCTCGCCGTAGGTGCCCGGCGGCAGATTGGGCTGACCTTGGCCGCCGCCGGGCTGGCCCGGGAGCCCGGGTATCTGACTGCTCGCCAGGGTCAGGGCGACCGGAGTGCGGGCCTCACGGAGCTGCTGATCGACGCGCTCCAGCAGGAACGAGCGCAGGGAGGAGTAGGTCACGATGCCGGCGACCAGCAGGCCCGCGGCCACGAGGCCGAGCAGCGCCAGGAGCAGCCTCGTGCGCAGGCTCACGGTCAGTCCCGCGGCGTGCGGATGGTGTAGCCCACGCCGCGCACCGTCTGGATAAGCGGCGCGCCCAGACTGTCGATCTTGCGCCGCAGGTAGCTCACGTAGGTCTCGACGATATTGGCGTTGCCGCCGAAGTCGTAGTTCCACACGTGATCGAGGATCTGGTCCTTGGACAGCACCCGGCGGGCGTTGAGCATGAGGTAGCGCAGGAGCTTGAACTCGGTGGCCGTGAGCTCTATGTCGTGGCCGGCGCGCCGCACCTCGTGGGTGTCCTCGTCGAGCTCGAGGTCGGCGACGACCATGCGCCCCAGGGCCACCTCCGCCGGCTGCACGCGGCGCAGGATGGCGCGGATGCGCGCCACCAGCTCCTCGACGCTGAACGGCTTGGTCATGTAGTCGTCGCCGCCCAGGGTGAGGCCGCGAATCTTGTCTTCGGTGGCGTCGCGCGCCGTGAGAAAGAGCACCGGGATGCTCGAGCTGGCGTTGCGCAGGCGGCGCGCCACCTCGAAGCCGTCGAGGCCCGGCATCATGATGTCGAGGACGACGAGGTCCGGGGAGAACGTCGACGCGGCGTCGAGCGCCTCGTGGCCGCTGTGCGCCACCTGCACGGCGAAGTGCTCGTAGCGCAGCGCCATGGCGACGAGATCGGTGATGCTCGGCTCGTCGTCGACGACGAGGATGCGCGCCGTCGTCTCGGCTGTCGTGATCATGTGTGAACCCCCCGTGCGCGGCCGCCTGCTGTGCTGCTCTGCTGCAAGCGGATCATAGGTCTGTTTCCTGAGAGAACGCTGAGAAAACCCTGGGGGGCGCCTGTGGCTTCGCCGAGGCGCCCGATGCTCAGCGCCTTCACAGCGTGGGCTCAGGGTCCTCCAAGCCCGGCGGTCTACAACTGAGGCTGCACTCAGTGGGGTTGCACACAACCGCGGCGCGTCGCCGCATGAGGAGGAGCCCATGTTCTTCACCTACATCTACCGTGAGCTGCGCCGCCGCCACCGGCAGGCGCTGCTCACCGCCCTCGGCCTGGCCGTGGGCGTAGGCCTGGTGGTGGCCGTCACGGCCTACGCGGGCGGGGTCGGCGACGCTCAGGACACGGTGCTGCACTCTCTGTACGGCGTGGGCACGGACATCACCGTCTCGCAGACGCAGAAGCAGAGCCAGTCGGGTCCACCGCAGTTCAACATGAACCCGGGCAGCACGAGCAAGCAGGGCAAGGCTTTCTCGCGCGACGCCGTGCGCAGCGCGCCCGGGCAGCAGTCCCTCAGCGCGACCAAGGTCGCGAGCATCAAGTCGCTGGACGGCGTCGCCCAGGCGGTCGGCGGGCTCACGCTGACCTCCACGCACGTGTCCGGCAGCTTCGCCAAGGCCCTCAGCCAGAGCAGCGCCCAGCCCCCGGGCAGCAGCAGTAGCAGCAGTAGCTCAAGTAGCAGCAGCTCGCAGCCGGCGCCATCCGCCTCCCAGGCGCCGATCAAGGTGTCTTCGTTCTCGATCTCGGGCGTCGACGTGAGCCAGACCGGCCTCGGCCCCATGAGCTCCACGGAGCTGGTCTCGGGCCGCACCTTCACGACCTCCGAGGCCACCACCAAGGTCGCCGTGCTCGACAAGGCCTACGCCAAGCAGAACAGCTACGCGCTCGGCGACACGGTCACGATCTCCGGCGCGAAGTACACGGTGATCGGTCTCGTGACCTCGGCGGCCGGCACCTCCTCCACGTCCAACGTGTACATCCCACTCACGCTCGCTCAGAAGATGAGCGGCAACGCCGGCAAGGTGAATCAGATCTACGTGCGCGCCGCGAGCGCCAAAGACATCGCCACGGTGAAGACGGAGATCAAGACCGTGCTGCCCAAGGCCACAGTCACGACCGCACAGGATCTCGCCGATCAGGTGAGCGGCTCGTTGAAGAGCGCTTCGCAGCTCGCCGACAACCTCGGCAAGTGGCTGGCGATCGCGGCGCTGGTTGCGGCCTTCGCCGTGGCCAGCCTGCTCACCGTGTCCGCGGTCTCGCGGCGGGTGCGTGAGTTCGGCACGCTCAAGGCGCTCGGCTGGAAGAGCCGCCGCATCGTCGGACAGGTGCTCGGCGAGTCGGTCGTCACGGGCCTCGCCGGCGGCGTCATCGGCGTCATCATCGGCGTCGTGGGCGCGCAGCTCATAGCGCACTTCTCGCCGGTGCTCAAAGCGACCGTCGGCCAGACGGCCACAGCGGCGAGCGGCCCCGGCGGCGCGGCGCCTCCCGGCATGCAGGCCGCTCTGGGTCAGGCCGCGCAGACGGTGGTCGTGCACCTCACGGCTCCGGTGAGCATCCAGCTCGTGCTGCTGGCCGCCGGGCTCGCCCTACTCGGCGGCATCCTGTCCGGCGCCTTCGGCGGCTGGCGCGCCTCGCGGCTGCGGCCCGCCGATGCCCTGCGCCGGGTCGACTGACCGGCGAGAGGGAGGACGTCATGACCGTGACCACACCACGCAACCTGGAGGAGGACTCCATGCTCTACGACCTGACCGGCGTCACCAAGCGCTACACGCAAGGACGAAGGACCATCGACGCCCTCGCCGGCATCGACCTGCGGATCGGGGGCGGCGAGTTCCTCGTCATCCAGGGCTCCACGGGCTCCGGCAAGACGACGCTGCTGCAGATGCTCGGCGCCCTCGACCGTCCGACCAGTGGCTCGCTGGTCTACGAGGGCCGGGACGTGGCGAAGCTGGGGGAGGGCGACCTGGCGGAGCTCAGGAGCCACTCGTATGGTTTCGTCTTCCAATCGTTCAACCTCATCCCTACGCTGACCGCCCAGGAGAACGTGGAGACGGCACTGGTGCCCTGGCACGTGGGCGGCGAGGAGCGCCGCCGGCGGGCTGCCGAGGCCCTCGAGGGCGTCGGTCTCGAGGGCCGCGCCCGGCACGTCCCCTCCGAGCTCAGCGGCGGCGAGCAGCAACGCGTGGCCATCGCCAGGGCGCTGGTGCGCGAGCCCAAAGTGATCCTTGCCGACGAGCCCACCGGCAACCTCGACGAGCGCACTCGCGACGACATCATCGGTCTGCTCGAGGAGCTGTGGCGCGAGCGCGGGCAGACGCTGATCGTCGTCACCCACGACACCTGGGTGGCGGGCCGTGCCTCGCGGCGCATCTGGCTCGACGCCGGCAGGCTCGAGGCGCCGCCCGTGGACGAGCGGCCCGGCCCCGCGGCGAGCGCTGCGCCGGTCCGCGAGCTGGTACTGCAGACTTAGGAGTGGCCGGCGGCGGGGCGGGCGCCCTGACGGCGGGCGCCACGGTGCCGATCGGCAAGTTGCCCTCGCGGATCTTGCCACCCGCGGCCGCCGCGGCGGGGTAGTGCTGTGAGGGAAGACAAGAAGAGTCTGCGGATCCTTGTCTTCCCCCCGGCAACCGAGCCTGTGGATGGCCGCGGGCGAGGCGACGGTCAAGGAATCCTTGTCTTCCCCTTGCGCACTACCCCGCGCCGCAGCCGCCGTGGTCGCCGGCGGCATGTCGCGAATCAGTAAGACAAGGAATGGCCGGATCCTTATCTTACCGATGTGCACTACCTCGCCGGACGGCCCCGGCGGCCGTGGCGGCCCCGTCGCTTCCGCCGCTTCCGCCGCCCCGGCGGCCGCGCCGCACGAAGTCAATGTGCACGGCGCGGATCTGGATCCTTTCACTCCCCGCCGCCTATCCGTGCCGGCAGGTGCCGGAGCTGCACGCGGAGAGTAGACTCTGCGCGTCACTGACGCGCGGCGTCGTCCTGGCGCCGGCGAGGGGAGGGTCGATGGCCAAGAACGACGCGAAGGCGCTCAGCCGCGGGGCACGTCGCCGCGCGAGGTACCGCGAGATCGCCGCCGTGCTGTGGGAAGAGCGCGTGCTCAACGTGTTCAAGGGGGCCGGGCTGGACGAGCACGCGCCGCCGGAGGCGGCGCGCCGCGAAGGCGACCCCGGCGTCAAGGAGAAGGAGCTGCCGCGCGCCGTGCGCATCCGCCATGCGCTCGAGCGCCTCGGCCCGGCTTTCATCAAGGCCGGCCAGATCCTCGCCACGCGCCGTGACCTCGTCACTCCCGACCTCGCCGAGGAGCTCGCGAAGCTGCAGGACGACGTGCCCACGCTGCCTTGGGAAGAGATCAAGGTGCGCATCGAGGATGAGCTCGGCAAGCCTGTCGAGGAGCTCTTCGCCACCTTCGACCAGGTGCCGATCGCCGCGGCGAGCATCGGTCAGGTCTACCGTGCCACGCTGCCCGACGGTACGCCGGTGGCGGTCAAGGTGCAGCGGCCCGGCGTCACCGAGACCATGGACATCGATCTCGAGATCCTGATCGATCAGGCGCAGCGGCTGGCAGCGCACACGCAGTGGGGTAAGGACTTCGACGTCGCCTCCCTTGCCGAGGAGTTCGCCTCGATCCTGCGCTCCGAGCTGGACTACCGCCGCGAAGGCCGTGCCCTCGACCGCTTCCGGGAGGCTTTTGCCGACAACAAGGACCTGCTCTTCCCGGCCGTGTACTGGGATCACAGCACCGAGTACGTGCTCACCATGGAGTTCATCGACGGCGTGCCGGCCACCAAGCTCGAAGGCGGGGAGGTGGCCGGCGTCAGCGGCGAGCACCTCGTGCAGGTCGGCGTGGGCTGCTACTTCCAGCAGATCTTCGCGATGGGCTTCTATCACGCCGACCCGCACGCCGGGAACCTCTTCGCCATGCCCGACGGGCGCGTCGCCTTCGTCGACTTCGGCCGCACGGCGAGCATCTCGCAGCGCAACCGCGACGCCGTCTTCGACATGCTCCTCTCCGTGTTCGACGACGACGTGCGCGGGGCCACCGAGGCGGTGCTCATGATGTGCGGCACACCGCCGCACGCCGACATCTCCCAGCTCGAGGTGGAGCTTGGCCAGATCATGGCCGCGTACCGCCGCGCCCAGGCCATGGGCGGAGGCCTCGACGACCTTGTCCAGAAGCTGCTGACGATGATGCGCGCTCACCAGCTCCACCTGCCCACCGAGCTCACGGTGCTGCTCACCACGCTGGGCATGGTCGATGGCGTCGCCAGCCAGATCGACCCTGCATACCGTCTGGTGGACGTCGCCAAGCCGTTCGCGAAGAAGCTCCTGCCCGAGCAGTTCGGCCCGGAGCGGATCTTCAAGGCCACGATGCGCTCGGCGCGGGCCTACGCGCGCTTCTTCGACGATCTGCCGGTGCAGGCCACGCGCGTGCTCAGGCGCGCCGGTGAGGGTGAGTTCCGCGTCTCCGTGCGGCCCACCGGCTTCGAGCAGATGATGGAGCGCCTGCAGGCCGGGTTCACCCTGCTAGCCTACGCGCTGATCGTCTCGGCGCTCATCATCGGCTCGTCGATCCTCGTGAGCCGGCCGGAGCTGACCGGGCTCGAAAGGGCGGGGTCCCGCGTGGTGCTCGTCGCGGCCGTGGCCAGCGTCATCGTGCTGCTGACGAGGATGGTGCGCTCCGAGTGGCGCAAGCGCCGCGCCGGTCGACGCGCCGACGACTAGGACCGAGCCGCCCTCAGTACTGATCGACGGGCGGCGCGGCGAGGCACTCTTCGAGCGCTCGCCGCCCGTCCGCAAGCACGGCCGGCCCATGGGTCGTCAGGGCGTGCTCGATGTCCTGCGCGGCCAGCGGGCGCAGAGTGGCCGCAAAGACGTCGCGGTACCAGTCCGCCCCGGTGCTTGAGCCCTGGTTCCAGAAGCGCAGGCCGCCCTGCGCGCCGACCACGGCGTCGCCGAAGACGACGGCGCGCAGACCCGGGAAGTACAGGGGGTACTCGCTGCGCCGCGGCTTGCCGATGGTGTAGGCGAGCACGGCGCCGTCGGCGATCTGCGCCGCCTCGCCGGTGGCGCTCTGCGGGATCACCTCGAGCGGCGCCAGGCGCGTGAGCCGCTTCTTGACGCCGGGATGCCCCCAGATGAGCGTCGGCAGGGTGCGGGAGTAGCGCTCGTAGAGCGTCTCGACGCTGCGCGTGTGATAGGGGATGGTGATGAGCAGCTCGAGGCGCTGGGCTTCGTCGATCATCTGGTCGATGTCGGCGAGCAGCGGCGCCCGCCGCGCGTCGCCCTCGGCGGGCAGCAACGGGTCGACGAAGGCGAGCGCTTCGCCGGCGACGAGCGCGTAACTTACAACCTCTTCAATACTGGAGCGCCACTCCGGATGCGGCGCCGTCCAGCGGTAGATATGCGGCGCGATCTGCTCCATCCCGTCCCCCCCTTGCTTGTCACTCCCTAGGATACGCCAAACGGCCGAGGCTCGGGCAGCGCAGGCTTCCCTTCAGCGCTCGCTGGGTACTCACCGTTCGACATCGTCGAGATGCGTCGCGCCGCCCAGCGGCGCGTCCGGTTCCCGGAGGTCCCTGATGAGCGTCAGCCGCGTGTTTCTGGAAGGTCCCTACAAGGTCGACTTCAAGCGGCCGTGGCCGCAGGAGGCCGAGCGCCGCGCCGCGGGCCTCGCGGCGCGGACTCGCGTGAGCCATCAGGCGCTGGGCGTGTGGGAGCCGGCCGACGACGAACGCGATCCCGTCGAGGTGGTGATGGCGGTCGCGAAGACCCGACAGGCGCGCCTCATCCCGCTGCGCACGGCGCGCATGGCGGTCTCGCCGTTCACCTTCTATCGGGGCGCCGCGCAGCTCATGGCCAACGATCTCGGGACCCAGCCCCACACCGGCATCTACGCCCAGCTCTGCGGCGATGCGCACCTCTCCAACTTCGGCATGTACGCCTCGCGGGAGCGCACCCCGGTGTTCGACATCAACGATTTCGACGAGACCGGCCAGGGCCCGTGGGAGTGGGACCTCAAGCGTCTCACGGCGAGCTTCGTGCTGGCCGCCCGGGACAACGGCATCGCGACGCGCGCGGAGGAGTCCGTGCGCGCGGCGGTGGCCTCCTATGTGGCCGGTCTCAACGACATGGCCGCACTGGGCTGGCTGGACCGCCGCTACAAGATGATCCGCGCCGACCGGCCCGTCAGAGACGATGTCGTGTGGACGGAGAAGACGGCCCATCTCATCGACAAGGTCGTCTCGAAGGCGGCCAAGAAGACGCAGGCCTGGACGGTCGCCCGGTACACGGAGGTCGTGGACGGCGTGCACCGGCTGCGCACGGCTCCCCCGGTCGTCACCCCCGTGAGCAAGACCACGGCGGCGGCGGTCACCGCGTCGCTGCGCGGCTACCTCGAATCCCTGTCGGTGGAGCGCCGTGCATACCTGGCCGCCTACCACGTGGTCGACGTCGCGCACAAGGTCGTGGGCGTCGGCAGCGTCGGCACCTACGACTACATCGTGCTCCTCATGGGCGACGGTGAACAGGACGAGCTTCTGCTGCAGGTCAAAGAAGCCGAGCCCTCCGCGGTCAAGACGGCGCTCGGCGAGAAAGAGGAGCTCGCGCCCGGCGAGCGCGTCGTGGTGGGGAGCTGGGTCATGCAGGGAGTCAGCGACCCGTTCCTCGGCTGGACCAACCTGCACGGGCGCAGCTTCTACGTGCGCCAGCTCAAAGACATGAAGGGGTCCATCGACCCGGCGGTGCTCGACAAGGAGCTGCTGCCCGCCTACGCCCGCCGCTGCGGCTATACGCTCGGCCTGGCGCACAGCCGCGCCGGAGACCCCGATACCATCCTCGGCTACGTCGGCGAGGGCGCGGAGCTGGCGGACGCGATGTGGGAGCTCTCCGAAGCCTACGCAGACCAGACGGAGCGCGACTTCGGACGCTTTACCGAAGCAATCCGGGAGGGCCGGCTCAAGGCCGCCGAGCTGGAGCCGGCCGCGCCGGCCGCAGCCGCTCCCGCGCCGGCCGCGAAGGCGGCCAGGGCGAAGCCGAAAGCGGCCAAGGCGAAGGTCGCCAAAGCGAAAGCGCCAAAGGCGAAGGCGCCGAAGGCGAAGGCGCCGAAGGTCAAGGCCGCGAAAGGCAAGGCCGCCAAGCCGAAGGCCTCGGGCGGCGGCAAGCGGTGACACTGCGGGCGGGGGGCGCACGAGGCGGCGCCGCGTTTTGCGCGCCGCATGCTCATCACAGTCGGGACTTTGGCCGATGATGACCGTGTGATGCACTTCCACTACACGCCGTTCGTGATCCCGCTCGCGTTCTCCGCGGTGATCATCGTGGCCCTGCTTGTGGTCGCGTGGCAGAACCGCGACGAAGAGGTCGCGCCGTGGTTCGCCGCGTCGCTGGTCGCGCTGCTCGTGTGGACCGTTGGCTACACGCTCGAGCTGATGGCGGTCGGCGTCGGCGCCAAGACCTTCTGGGCAAATCTCGAGTATGTGGGCACGACCGCGCTGCCGCTGCTGTGGCTCGAGGTCGTGCTCATCTATACGGGGCACGGCCGCTTGCCGACGGCGGCGCGGGCCGCCCTCTGGGCGCTGTGCGCCGCCATCATCCTCACCGTGTGGGTGAACCCGGCGCACCTCATCCGCGGCCATGTGGCCGTGGTTACGCACGGCTCGCTGACCGCCCTGAGCCCCGACTACGGCCCGCTGTGGCGCTACGCCTGGGTCCCGTGGGCCTACAGCCTCTTCGTCGTCGTCCTCCTGCTTCTCGTGCGCGGCATGGTCCACGCGCGGCGCATCTACGCGCGTCAGTACGCGGCGCTGCTCGTGGCGACGGCGGTGCCGCTGGCCGCCGGCTCGCTGTACACCTTCGGTGTCTCGCCGTGGCCCGACTACAACCCGGCGATGGCGGTGATCAGCATCTCGGGCGTGCTCATGACCTATGCGCTGTTCCACTACCGCATCTTCGACATCGCGCCGCTGGCCCGTGACGCCGTGATCGACGAGATCGCCGACGGCCTCGTGGTGGTCGATCTCGAGGGCCGGCTGCGCGACTTCAACGCCGCCGCCTGCCAGGTCTTCCCGGCGCTCAGCGACGACGCCGTCGGCAGGCCGGTAGACGAGGTGCTCGCCATCCACCCGGCCATGCTCGAGGGCCTGCGGCGCGAGGCCGCGTCGGACTCCCCCCGGGAGCACGCCCCCGGCGACGGGCTCGTGCGCGCCGACGTGTCGGTGGCGGTGCCCGGGGACGACGGCGGCAGTCGCCGCGACTTCACCCTGCACCTCACGCCCGTGCGCAGCCACGGCGGCGAGATCGTGGGGCACGCACTGCTGCTCCACGACGTCAGCGAGAGCGTCGAGCTCCTCGAGCGCCTCGAGCGCCTGGCGTCGCGCGACGAGCTCACCGGGCTGCTTTCGCACAAGGTGTGGCTGGATGAGGCCGAGCATGAGCTGATGCGCGCCCGGCGTTACGGCTACGGCCTCGGTCTCGCCCTTCTCGACCTGGACCAGCTCCGGCTCGTCAACGACGCCTGCGGGCAGGCGGGCGGGGACGAGCTGCTGCGCGCCGTCTCGGCCGCCTGTCAGAAGGCTTTGCGCCCGTTCGACATCGTCGGCCGCCTGGGCGGCGACGAGATCGCCGTGCTGCTGCCGCACCTCACGGCGGCGGAGGCCGGCGAGGCCGGCCGGCGCCTGCGCGACGCCGTCGGTGCGCTGCAGATCGCCCGCGGGGAGCATGTGCTGGGCATCAGCGCCTGCGTCGGCGTGGTGGCCGTCCGGCACCTCACCGACGAGATGCTCTCCGCGCTGCTCCACCAGGTGGAAGGGGCCCTGCGTGACGCCAAGCAGGAGGGTCCGGGTCGCGTGGTCTGCGACGGGGAGTGCTGAGCACGGCGGCCCGCTCCCGCGGCGGCCGCGCCCGGCGTCAAGGCTCGGACGTGGAGGGCGGCCGGGCGGCGTCCGCCGCCGCCCGGCCGCCCTTGCGCTTGCGCACGGCCTCGCGCAGCAGGTACTCGATCTGCGCGTTGACGCTGCGCAGCTCGTCGGCGGCCCATTTCTCGACGTCGGCCCACAGCTCCGGGTCGATGCGCAGCACGAGCTGCTTGCGCGCGGCCATGTGTCAGTGCCCCTCCGTCGCCGGCCTCACGTGTAGAGCGAGCCCGTGTTGACCACCGGCGTGACCTGGCTCTCGCCGCAGAGCACGACCATGAGGTTGCTCACCATCGCGGCCTTGCGCTCCTCGTCGAACTCCACGATCTTGTTCTTGCTGAAGTCGTGCAGCGCCATCTCCACCATGCTCACGGCGCCGGTGACGATCTTGCGGCGCGCGGCGATGACCGCCTCCGCCTGCTGCCGGCGGAGCATGGCCTGAGCGATCTCGGGGGCGTAGGCGAGATGGGTGAGGCGGGCCTGCTCTACGGTCACGCCCGCCTGCTCGAGCCGCTCGCTGAGCTCCACGCGCAGAGCCTCGGAGACCTCGTCGACGTTGCCGCGCAGCGTGATCTCCTCGTCGGTGTCGGCAAAGGTCTCGCCGGAGTCGTATGGATACGCGCTGGCGAGGTGACGCACCGCCGTCTCACTCTGCGTGGCCACGTACGTCTCGTAGTCGTCGACGTCGAACACCGCCTTGGCCGTGTCTTGCACGCGCCACACCACGACGGCGGCGATGTCCACGGGGTTGCCGCGTTTGTCGTTGACCTTGAGCTTGTCGCCGTTCAGGGTGCGGGCGCGCAGGCTGATCTTGTAGCGCTTGAGCTTCTTGGGCTGCGACTGGTTCGAATCGTCGCCGCCCTTGTTCTTCGCCTGCGTCCAAAAGGACTGGCCGCTGGACTGCGTCGCCGGCCCGTTGCTGTAGAACGGGTTACCCCAACAGAAGCCGCCCTGCTTCGCCGTCCCGCGGTAGTCGCCGAACAGGATGAGCACGCGCGCCTCGTTGGGCTGCAGGGCGAAGAACCCGGGGGAGAGGAGGGCGGCTGCAAGGATGGCCACAACGCCGGCGGCGAAGAGCCACCAGTTCGGCTGCGCGGCGTTGCTCGAGGTCGTCGTGCCGTTGAGGAATGCCAGCACGATCAGCGTCGGCCCGGCGACATAGAGAAGGATCGCGATGGGGAGCATCACCCAGCCGCTCAGCACGCGGCATTCGCGCTCCTGTGTCGGGATCTTGGCCTGTGCGGACTTCATGGCTCCCACCTCCGTTGGGCGGCCGCGCCGGACAGCCCCAGATCGTCGGGTCGCCGCACGGCCGCACGTGATGTGCGATACCTATATGATAGCAAAGTGATAGCTGCATCTCAAGCAGGACGCGCGTCTCGCAGTGCGTTGCCTGGGGCATACTGCAGAGGGGAGAGAAGGCCTGCCAGGGGCGTGCCGCGGGCGTCGGTGACGACGCTGCGCCGGGGACGCAGGGAGCTGCTGGCAGCGCAAGGAGGATGAGCATGAAGCAACGCACTCTGGGGATGGTGGTGGCTCTCGCCATCGTGGCGGTGCTGAGCCTCGGCTCGGCAGGCAGCGCGCTTGCGGACCCGGACTTCTCGGGGGTGACGCCGAGCACGGCGAGCGACGGCCCCGGCGCCCCCTTCCAGTTGACCATCACCGGCAGCAACTTCAGCGAGATCGAGAGCGTGGACGCTGTGCGTCTGCAGATGGCCGGGCCGCCCTTCGACACCATCAACGCGGGCAACGCGCAGCTCAACCTCCTGTTGCCGCCGAGCATTGCCTGCGACGTCAGCACCTGGGCCGCGACTCCGGGCACCTACGACGTAGAGATCGACTGGTGGAGCAGCACCCTGAGCGGCCAGATCTACCCCATCACGTCCACCATGTACGGTGCGTTCACCGTGACCGCCGTGACGCCGCCGGATCCCGACCCCTACATCACGTCTGTCGACCCGACTCAGAAGACTGCCGGGGACCCGGCATTCACGCTCACGGTCAACGGCGGCGCTTTTGCCACCGGCGCCCTGCCAGCCGTCGTCAAGTGGAACGGCCAGGCGCTCGTGACCACGGCCTCGGTCGTCAACCCGACCGCGGTGCTGACCGCCGTGGTTCCGGCCGACCTCATCGCCACGCCCGGCACCGCTTTGATCACGGTCGGCAACCCGCTCATCGGCGGCGCGGGCACGACGTCCAGCGCGATGAATTTCACTATCTCGAAGGCGCCGCCGGTGCTCACCGGCCTGGCCCCGGCGACGACGTGGGCGAAGCTCGTCACGCCGCCGGCCGTGGTCCTCGGCGGCAGCGGCTTCGTGAGCGGCGCGACGGCCGTCGTTGGCGGCGCTGCTCGCGCCGCGACGTTCGTGAGCACCACCCAGCTCAGCGTGCAGCTCACGGCCGCCGACATCGCTACTGCGGGAGGCTTCACAATTGCCGCAAGAAACCCGCAGCCGGGCGGCGGCACGAGCACTGCCCTGCCGTTCACCGTGGTGAGCGACACCGCGGCTCCCGTGACGACGATCAGTGGCGCCGACGCGAACTGGCACGCAACGCCGGTCACCCTCACGGTGACTGCCACCGACGCTCAGTCCGGCGTGCAACTCACTCAGTGGGGCATCGGCATCGTCCCGCCGTGGGCCACGCTCGCCGGCTCCACGATCACGGTGCCTGCTGCGGCCGGCGGCAGCGCTGACGGTGTCAAGGTCGTCTCCGCGTTCAGCACCGACAACGCCGGCGTCGCCGAGGCTCCTCCGGTCACCGCGACCGTCAACATCTGCACCGTCGGTCCGACGACCGAGGCTTCTGCCCCGGCCAGCGTCAAGAAGGGCGTGGCCCTGAAGCTCGGCTACGTGGCCGAGAGCATCACCCCGACCTGCACCGTCACCATCAAGATCCTCAAGTCGAGCGGCTCCGTCGCGAGGATCATCAGGCTCGGCAAGAAGACGTCCGGTACCCCGGGCAGCTACACGTTCACCTGCAATCTGGCCAAGGGCAAGTACGAGGTCATGGTCAACGCCACCGACGCGGCGGGCAACCCGCAATCTTCGATGAACGGGGATTCCTTCCATGTCAAGTGAGGCAGGCGTGGCACCACGGCACGACGGTCACCGCCCGCGGCCGCGAACGTTGTCGGCGGCGTTGGCGTCTCTGACTACAGAATTCGCGCGGGATGCCGATGGTAGGTTTTAATAGTGTCGGTGGCGAATCACTTTGACGTACAGGGAGAGGAGCACCAACCACGTAGTCTTATCTTGACGAGCCGCAGAAACGACGTATCAGTGATCGAGAAGGAGGGTGAAGATGAAGAAACGCAGTCTAGGGGTGCTTGTAGCACTCACGATCGTGCTTGTCCTGAGCCTGGCAGGCGTGGCGAGCGCGTCCGCGGACCCGTACCTTGTGAGCGTCAGTCCCACCACCGCGAGTAACAGCACGTACAATTCCACTCAGCTCCACATATTCGGCCAGAACTTCGCGGACTACTTTGGCACGCCCGACGTGTACCTGGAGCAGAGCAGCTACCCTTGGGACGACATCTACGCGTCCAACGTGATCGTCGTGGAGGGGTACAGCGGTGACTACATCAGCTGCTACATCGACACGTACGGTGAGACCTCCGGCTCCTACGATGTCGTGGTTTCGGGGATGACGGGCCTCGGCCAGATGTGGCCGACCCAGATCACTCTTCCGAGCGCCTTCTCGATAACAGGGACGTCGCCGGTCACCACCCCGACGATCGCCTCGGTCAGGCCTGAGACGGCCATCGCCGGCGGCCCCGCGTTCACGCTCACCGTGAACGGCGCCAACTTCGCCACCAGCCCGCTCCCCTGCGTGGTCTACTGGAACAACACAGCCCTCGCGACCACGCCCGGCGGGCTGCCCAATCCCACAGCCGCCTGCACGGCGTTTGTGCCAGCAACGCTGATCGCCACTCCGGGTACCGCGCTGATCACGGTGGTCAACCCGAACATCGGCGGGGGTTCGACCTCCAACGCCGTCGCCTTCTCCGTCACGGCACAGTCGGCGACGCTGACGAACCTGAACCCTGCGACCACGTGGGCCGGCTACCGCACCCCGCCGACGGTCACACTGACCGGCACGAACTTCCAGAGCACCGCCCAGGTGCTGGTCAACAACGTGGTGCACGCCTCCACCTTCGTGGGCGCCACGCAGATCACTGTGCAGCTCACGGCCGCCGACATCGCCGGCGCCGGCACGCTCAACTTCGCGGTGCGCAACAGTACCTCCAGCGCGCCCACGGCCACCGCGCCTTTCACGGTCAATGCTGAGACGACGGTGCCCGCGACCACGATCACCGGCGCCGACAGCGCCTGGCACAGCCAGCCGGTGACGCTCACCATCACCGCGACCGACAGCCAGAGCGGCGTGTGGAAGACGATGTTCGGCATCGGCACCAGCATGCCGTGGACGCAGCTGAGCGGCACGACCCTCACCGTCCCCGGTCCCATGGGCGGCGACCCGAACGGCGTCAACGTGGTTTCGGCGTACTCCATCGACAACTGCAACGCCAACGAGAACCCGCCGGTCCAGGCCACCGTCAACATCTGCACCACGGGCCCTGAGACCGAGGCCTTCGCGCCGTCGAGCGTGAAGAAGGGCAAGAAGCTCAAGATCAGCTTCATCGCCGACAGCATCACGCCGCAGTGCAACATCACGCTCAGTATCTACAATTCGAACAATGTCGTGAAGAAGACCGTCATGGTGGGTCAGAAGAGCTCGAACCAGAAGTTCAGCACCTCGTTCACCTGCAACCTGTCTCCCGGCAAGTACAAGGTGAAGGTCCTTGCGGTGGACGCTGCCGGCAACGACCAGTCCACGGCGAATCCCGATTCCTTCCAAGTGACCAAGTGAGCTGAGATTCACTGAGCCCCGAGCCGCGACCTCGAGAGCGGTTGCGGAGAGCTGGGGGCGGGGCGCCCGGGACGGGCGCCCCGCCCCTTTCCTTTGCCTCCTCGTCTTTCGCGCCGCCGGCGGCGTGCGCGCCGCGCTCGCTTCTGCGGGAGCGGCCGCGGCTTCGGGCGTCCATGACCTGCCGCGGCCGCGGAGATCATTCCGCAGCGCCGTTGGTTTCGCGGCGAAGTTCCGCGGCGATGCTGTCTTCATACCGTCAACCACGCGGAGTGAGGCACATCATGGCGAATACGATCGTCTGGGCGGACATCCCGGTCACGGACATGGACCGGGCGCGCGCGTTCTACGCCGCGGTGCTGGAGGCCGAGATCCCGCTCATGGACGGCGCCCACGGTGACGTCGCGCTGCTGCCCATGGAGCGGGGCACGGTGAGCGGCGACCTCGTGCGCAGCGAGAGCCAGACGCCGGGGCTCACCGGCTGCACGATCTACCTGGACAGCAAGGGCGATCCTGAGGGCATGATCGAGCGTGCCGTCGCGGCCGGCGGCGCCGTCCTCATGCCGGTCACAAGCATGGGCGAGATGGTCGGCTTCATCGGTTTCTTCCAGGACTCCGAAGGCAACCGCATCGGCGTCCACCAGCCGCCGCTGGGCTGATCCGCCGGGCCGGGCGGAGCGCGGCGGGCTTTGCGCCCGCCCTGCTCCGCCCCGTTCTCTTGGCAGCCGCCTCCGCTAGAATCGGCGGGTGACCCTCGCCACGGCATCCGCACCGGCACCTCCTGCCGCGTCCCTCCCCGGGCCGCTGCCGCGCTTTCGCTTCGTGGCGCTCGGCGTGGTGTGGAGCGCCTACCTCGTCGTGTTTCTCTCGCGCCTCTGCGTGGGGCCGCTCTCGCCCTTCCTCAAGCAGGCCTTCGACCTGAGCAACGCCCAGATCGGCGGCCTCACAAGCGCTACCGCGGTCACCTACGCACCCACGCTCCTGCTGGCCGGCTGGCTGGTCGACCGCATCGGTGTGCGCCGCGCGCTGATCATCGGCTCGCTCGTCACCGGCGTGTTTGTGGGAGCCGTCGCGCTGGCGCCGTCCTACGGCGTGATGCTCCTCCTGCTCGCCCTCTCCGGCCTGGGCTGCGGGTTCATCTATCCGTCCGCCGTGAAGGCGGTCATGGTGTGGTTTCCGCCGCAGGAGCGCGCCACGGCGATCGGCGCGAATCAGGCGGCGGTCAACATCAGCGGCATGCTCGGCGCCGCCATCATGCCTGCCCTCGCCCTGAGCGTGGGCTGGCAGGCCGGCTTTCTCGTGGCGGCGGCCATGGCGTTCGCCGTGTGCGGGCTCGCGGCGGCGGTGTACCGGGACCCGGAGGGAGGGATCCCGCACTGGGCCGCCGGGGACGCAGCGCCGGCGGCGAGCGAGATCGAACAAGGGCTTCCGTTCGTGAGCGGCGACGAGCAGGCCGACCGTGCGACCGTGCGCTCGGGCTTTCTGGCCGTGGTGCGCTCGCGCGACATCCTGCTGCTCGGCCTGGCAGCGATGTTTCTCTGCATGGTCGAGTTTGCGGCGCTGGCCCACCTGGTGCTGTTTCTCCACCTGGACTGGGCGTACTCGGTGGTCGCGGCCGCCGGGCTTCTGGCCTTGTGTCAGGCCGCCGGCGCCTTCGCCAAGCCGCTCAGCGGCCTGGTGAGCGATCGCCTGCTGGGGCGGCGCCGCAAGGCGCCGCTTCTGGCGCTCGCCGGTCTTTCCGGGGTGGCCTGCGCGATCCTCGCGCTCCTCGGACCCGGGCACACGTGGCTGCTGTGGGCGGCGCTCGTGATGCTCGGGGTCGGCGCCGTGGGCTGGGGCGGCCTCTTCGGCACCTTGGCCGGCGAAACCGCCGGCGCGGCCGCCGCCGGGGCGGCGGCCGGCGTCACGGCGGCCATCGACAACGTGGGCATCTTCATCGGGCCGCCGCTCTTCGGCTTCATCGTCGACCGCAGCGGCTCGTACACGCCGGCGTGGTGGGCGATGGTGGGCGCGGCCGTGCTTGCGGCGTGCTTGCTCGCGCTGGTGCGCGAGCCGCGCCGCGCGTGAGCGCGCGCGCCGGCGGCGGCGCGCAGCATCGCGCCGGTGGCATAGGGCGTCCTGCCTGAACGTCAGGGACGAGAGAAGCTAAAAGCCCGCCATTCCCGGCCGAAGCCGCGAAAGCGGGCACTATTGAACTCAGCATGGCGTTGCAGGTCAGGCGTCTCAAGGGCTGCCATCGTGGCTCGGGCGCCGTTGCTGCGGCAGAGTTACAATGGCCTGCCCGGGTAGGCGTTCCGCATTCGTCACCCTTTCCGACCGACCACGCAGGTAGAATCACGACGACCGCGTCGCGCGGCCGTTGGGGCTGCGCGCTGGAAGGGGGCCGCACAGGTGCGGACCGCGTGAGCCGCAACGAAGCTGATACTTGCCGCCTGTACGTCGAGCCGAAGCTCAAGGCGGCCGGGTGGGAGGACGAACCGCACCGCGTCAACTCGCAGCGCACGTTCACCGACGGGCGCATCGTCGTGGCCGGCCAGAAGGCGCGCCGCCGCCCAGGCAAGCGCGCCGACTACATCCTCCGCTACACCCCCGACATCGCCATTGCCGTGGTCGAGGCCAAGCCCGAGTACAAGACCCCGGGCGAGGGCCTGCAGCAGGCCAAGGACTATGCCGAGATCCTCGGCCTCAAGTTCGCCTACGCGACCAACGGCCACGGCATCGTCGAGTTCGATTACACGACCGGGCTCGAGACTGAGCTGACGGCCTTCCCGACGCCGGTCGACCTCTGGCGGCGTCGCGGGGCCAGCGAGCAGCTCACCGACGAGGCCGCCGACACGCTGGAGACCCCCGGCTACCGTGAGCCCGGCCGCGACACGCGCTACTACCAGGAGACGGCGATCAACCGCTCCATCGAGGCCGTGCTCAAGGGTCAGACGCGCATCCTGCTCACGATGGCCACCGGCACCGGCAAGACCTACGTCGCCTTCCAGATCTGTTGGCGGCTCTGGTCGGCGCGCTGGAACGCCCAGGGCAAGGAGGGGCGCAAGCCGCGCATCCTCTACCTCGCCGACCGCAACATCCTGATCGACGACCCCAAGGATAAGCAGTTCGCGCCGTTCGGCGACGCGCGCCACAAGATCGAGGGTGGCGTCGTGGTGAAGAGCCGCGAGATGTACTTCGCCATCTACCAGGCGATCGCCCGTGACGAGGCTCGGCCCGGGCTCTACCGCGAGTACGCGCCCGACTTCTTCGACCTCGTGATCGTCGATGAGTGTCACCGCGGCAGTGCCAAGGACGAGAGCAACTGGCGCGAGATCCTCGAGTACTTCGCGCCCGCCTACCAGATCGGCATGACGGCGACGCCGAAGCGCAAGGACAACGTCGATACCTACGCCTACTTCGGCGCACCGATCTACACCTACAGCCTGCGGCAGGGCATCGACGACGGCTTCCTCGCCCCGTACCGTGTGCACCGTGTTATCACCGAGTGGGACGCCGCCGGCTGGCGCCCGAGCAAGGGCGAGCTCGACCGCTACGGCAACGCGATCCCCGACGAGGAGTACACGACCGCCGACTTCGAGCGCGTGGTGGCGCTGCGCGCCCGCACGCAGGCGGTGGCGCGCCACCTCTCCGACTACCTGGCGAGCACCGACCGCTACGGCAAGACGATCGTCTTCTGCGTCGACCAGGAGCACGCCGGCGAGATGCGCCAGGCGCTCGGCAACCTCAACGCCGACCTCGTCAAGGAGAACCCCGACTACGTGTGTCGCGTGACCTCCGATGAAGGCGACATCGGCCGCGGACACCTGAGCCATTTCCAGGACGTGGAACGGCAGACGCCGGTGATTCTGACGACCTCGCAGATGCTCACGACCGGCGTGGACGCGCCCACCGTGAAGAACGTGGTGCTGATGCGCGTGGTCAACGCCATGACCGAGTTCAAGCAGATGATCGGCCGCGGCACGCGCGTGCGCGACGACTACGACAAGCTGTTCTTCACGATCCTCGACTACACCGGCTCGGCGACGCGGCTGTTCGCCGACCCCGATTTCGATGGCGACCCGGTAGTGGTGATCGAGGTGCCCGTTGACGAGAACGGTGAGGAGATCGGTGAGGTGAAGGTCGTCGAAGAAGAGCCCCTGACGCCGGAGGATGAAGAGGCGTTCGAGACCGAAGTCACCGAGCTTCCGTCAGACGACGATGACGAAGCGCCCCGCCGCAAGTACTACGTCGACGGCGGCCACGTCGCGATCGCCACGCACCTGGTGTACGAGCTCGACCCCGACGGCAAGCAGCTCCGCGTGGTGCGCTTCACCGACTACACCGCCGAGAAGGTGCGCACGCTGTTCGCCAACGCGCACGAACTGCGCGAGGAGTGGGCCGACCCGCTCAGGCGGGCCGACGTGCTGGATGCCTTAGAGGAGCGCGGCATCGACTACGAGCACCTCGCCGAAGAGGCCGGCCAGCCCGACGCGGACCCGCTCGATCTGCTCTGCCATCTGGCGTTCAACGCACCCCTGCGCACCCGGCGCGAGCGCGCTCAGCGGCTGCGCAGTGAGCGCAAGGACTTCTTCGCGCAGTACGGCGTCGAGGCCCGCCAGATCCTCGAAGACCTCCTCGACAAGTACACCGAGCACGGCGCCACGCAGTTCGCGGTGCCCGACGTGCTCGAGGTGCCGCCGATCAACGCCTTCGGCAACGTGATCGAGATCGCCAAGCTGTTCGGCGGCGCGCAGAAGCTGCGCGCCGCCGTGAACCGGCTGCAGGCGCTGCTGTATGCGGCGTAGCAGGTAGGGAGCATCATGCCCAGAGCCAAGAAGCCTGACGCCGCGCCGCTGACCACCACCCAGCAGCTCGGCAGCCTCATCAAGTCGGCGCGCGACATCATGCGCAAGGACAAGGGGCTGAGCACCGACATCGACCGCCTGCCGATGCTCACCTGGGTGATGTTCCTCAAGTTCCTCGACGATATGGAGCGGCTCGAGGAGGAGCGCGCCGAGCTGGCCGGCGAGGAGTACCGTCCGGCGATCGACCAGCCCTACCGCTGGCGTGACTGGGCGGCCCCGAGCGACGGCATCACCGGCGACGAGCTCACCGCCTTCATCACTTACGAGGACTGCCTGCTGCCCGACGGCACTCGCGGCCCCGGCCTCCTGCCTTACTTGCGCGGCTTGCAGGGCGTCAACGGCGACGGCGCCAGGCGGCGCAACGTCATCGGCGCCGTGTTCAAGGACGTGCAGAACCGCATGATGAGCGGCTATCTGCTGCGCGATGTGGTCAACAAGGTGAACGGCATCCACTTCCTCGCCAAGGAGGAGTTGTTCACGCTCGGCCACATGTACGAGACGATGCTGCGCGAGATGCGCGACGCCGCCGGCCAGAACGGCGAGTTCTACACGCCGCGGCCCGTGGTGCGCTTCATGGTCGCGGTCACCGATCCGAAGCTCGGCGAGACCCTGCTCGACCCGGCCTGCGGCACCGGCGGCTTCCTCGCCGAGGTCTACCAGCACCTCGAGACGCAGTGCCAGACGGTCGAGGACCGGCGCACCCTGCAGGAGCGTAGCCTCTATGGTGGCGAGGCCAAGCCGCTGCCCTACCTCCTCTGCCAGATGAACCTGCTGCTTCACGGCCTCGAGGCGCCGCAGATCGACCCCGGAAACAGCCTGCGCTTCAAGCTCAGCGAGCTCGGCGACAAGGACCGCGTCGACGTGATCCTCACCAACCCGCCGTTCGGCGGGGAGGAGGAGCCCGGCATCAAGGGCAACTTCCCCAGCGACATGCAGACCGGCGAGACGACGCTGCTCTTCCTTCAGCTCATCATGCGTAAGCTGCGACGCGGCGCCGGCGCTGCGCGCCCCGGCCGCGCCGCCGTGGTCGTCCCCAACGGCACCCTCTTCGGCGACGGCGTCTGCGCCCGCATCAAGGGGCAGCTCCTCACTGACTTCCACCTACATACGATCGTGCGCCTGCCCAATGGCGTCTTCGCGCCCTACACGAGCATCCCGACGAACCTGCTGTTCTTTGAGCGCGGCGGCCCGACTAAGGAGATCTGGTACTACGAGCTGCCGCTGCCCGAGGGCCGCAAGAACTACACCAAGACGAAGCCGCTGCAGTACGAGGAGTTCGCGCCACTCATCGAGTGGTGGCCGCGCGCCAGTCGAGCCGAGAACGAGCACGCCTGGCGCGTCCCCGCGAGCGATGTGCTCAAGTACGACGCCGCCGGCGCCCTGCAGTCGGTGAACCTTGACGTCAAGAACCCGACCAGCGCCGAGGCCTTGGAGCACCTGCCGCCCGAGCAGCTCATCGACGACATCCTGGCCAAGGAGCGCGAGATCATCGCGATCCTGGAGGAGATGAAGGCCGAGCTGGCGGAGTGGGAGGCGGAGTGAGCCGGTGGCCGACGGTGACGATTGGTGAGGTCGCTGACCCTGTCGACCGCTCCGAGTCGCCGCTACCAGGCGTCACTTATCGCCAGGTCGGTGTTCGCCTCTGGGGCCAAGGTGCCTATGAGCGT
>CAIOZS010000273.1 GCA_903862845.1 uncultured Thermoleophilia bacterium | reverse complement strand
GGCAGTCTGGTATTTGGGAGGGACTTGTGTTTCCCGATGTGTTGGCAACTCTGGGACAGCCCGGGATACTGCTTTCGGGCGGAAACGGCGGGCCGCAGGGGTTCATGGACACCCTGCCCGACCCGATGAAGCTCGACGGGCCCACCCTGCTGTTCGTCATGGCGCTGGTCACGTGCCTCTTCCTCTTCCTCAAGTATTTCTTCTTCAAGCCCATCGTCCAGGTGATGGACGACCGGGACGCGGCCATCCAGGCCGGCTCCGCCCGGCGGGCGGAAGCCGCGGCCATGGTCGAGGCCCGCCAGGCCGAGTACGCGGCCCGGCTGCGCGAGCTCAGGGCCAAGGCGTTCGAGCACGGCAAGGCGCTTTCGACCGCCGCGACCCGGCAGAAGCAGGCCCTGGTGGACCAGGCCCGGCAGGATGCGGGCGGCCTGCGGGCCACCGCCCTCGCCGAGCTCAAGGCCGCCCAGGAGCAGGCCAAGGCCCAGCTGATGACCCAGGTGGACAGCCTGTCCGAATCCATGGTCCAGCATCTCCTCAGGCAGGCATGACGTGATCAGACTTCGACGAATCGCCTTCCTCGCCGTCCCCCTCGCCCTGGTGTTCGCCCTGGCCGCCGCCGGCGCCCCCGGCCGCGCCGCCGCCGGTCCGGCCCGCGGACGCCGACGAGCCACAATTTCGTCCCGAGGACGATACGGAATGACCCCGAGGGGTCCTGGAGGTGATGTGATGACGAGTCAACGAGTGCAGAGGATCCTGCGATTGACGGTCGCCCTGGTGACACTCGCGATTGCGATGGTGGCGCTCGGGCTGGTCCTGGCCGGCCCCGCAAAGGCGGCCACGGCGGCGTCCCCCACGCCTGCCCCGGCGGCCGCGCCGGGCGAGACGCAGGGCTCTATCGTGCGCTTCGGCGAGGACGTGACGGTGCCTGCCGGCGAACGCGTGGACTCCGTCGTCGCCGGCGGCGGCGACGTCACCATCGACGGCAGCGTCAAGGGGAGCGTCGTGGCGCTCGGCGGAGATGTCACCGTGCGCGGCGAGGTGGGCACGACCATCGTCGCCCTCGGCGGCGACGTGCAACTGCTGCCGGGCTCCGTGGTGGGCGCTTCGATGTCGCCGCAGGATCGCTCGGTCGTCCTCTTCGGAGGAACCCTCTCCCAGGATCCCGGCGCGCGGGTCACGGGGGTGACGAAGGTCTACGACAACGCGAACTGGCCTGACGGACTCGGCTGGGCGGCCGGGCACACGATCATCAAACCGTGGTGGGGCTTCACGCTGATGGGCTGGATCGTGCAGACGGCCGTCTTCCTGGTGTTGGCGCTGGTTGCGGCGGCCCTCATGCCGAGACAGCTCCGCGCGGTGCAGCGCCAGCTATCCTTGAAGACGGCGGCCTCTCTGGGATGGGGAGCGCTCACCTTCTTCGTGATCGTCCCTGCCGTCCTCGTCGTCCTCATCATCAGCATCGTCGGGCTGCTCCTGGTGTTGCCCTACGTTGTCGTGGTGCCGCTCTTCTACTTCTTCGTCATCACGGCTGTGGCGGCCCTGATCGCCGCCAAGGTCCTGGCCGGCACGCAGCAGAAGGACAACCTGATGCTGGCGGTGACGCTCGGGGTGGTGGGAACGACCATCGTGAGCCGCATCCCGGCGGCCGGAACGCTGGCCCTGATGGTGATGGCGGTGTTCGGCTCCGGCGCCGCGGTCATGGCGTTCGCGGAGTGGCGCCGCACTCGCAAGCTCGCGGCAACGCCCGCTCCGGCCGGAGCGCCGCCGGCGATCTCCCCAACTGCCGCGGCCGTGACAGTGCCGGCGACGGCGGCCACGGTCGCCGCCGTAGCGGAGCCCGCAACGGCCTTGATGGCACCGCCGGAGGAGGCCGCGACGGCGGTGAGTGCGCCGGCGGCCGAAGCGCCGCCGGCGGTCGAAGACGCCGCCGCCGGGCCGCCGGCCGAGGAGCAGCCGCCGTCCGAGGAGCAGGCCCCGCCCGAGGAGCCGCCGCCGTCCGAGGAGCATCCGGCGGCCGAAACGTGAGCGTCGCCTGATACGTCCTGCGCGAAAAGAGGCCGGCACAGGTTGCCACTCGTGGTTCGCGTGGCATACAGAAGGCAGCAGAGGTGGCGGGCCGCGCCAAGAGGCGCGGCCCGCCACAGGTCGTCGCCGACGGCGGCCGACTTCAAGGGGGAAGCGTGAGCGAGATGACAGAGAACACGCGGCAGCCCGGCGCGGCCGCGGCCGCGACGACCTGTGAAGAGGGAACCACCATCGGCCTGGACGACGCCGTCGTCCAGGCCCGCGGCGTCACCAAGCTCTACGGCCAGGGCGACGCCTGCGTGCACGCCCTCGCCGGCGTCGACATCGATCTGCGGCGCGGCGCCTATACGGCCGTCATGGGTCCGTCCGGCTCCGGCAAGTCGACCCTCATGCACATCCTCGCCGGTCTCGACCGACCCAGCGCGGGCAACGTCTGGATCGACGGCCTCGAGATCACGGGGCTCAAGGAACGCGCCCTCACGCAGCTCAGGCGCGACAAGATCGGCTTCATCTTCCAGACTTTCAACCTCCTGGCCACGCTGACCGCAGCCGAGAACATCGTCTTGCCACTGACGATCGCCGGGCGCAAGGGCGACGCGGCATGGGTAGAGGAGCTCGTCGCCACCGTCGGCCTCGGCGACCGGCTGGGGCACAAGCCCGCCGAGCTCTCGGGCGGGCAGCAGCAGCGCGTGGCCGTAGCCCGCGCGCTCGCCTCGCGGCCCGCCGTGCTCTTCGCCGACGAGCCCACCGGCAACCTCGACTCGCACACCGGTGAGGAGGTGCTTCAGCTCCTGCGCCACTCGTCGGACAAGCTCGGCCAGACTATCGTCATGGTCACCCACGACGCGCACGCGGCCACCTACGCGGACCGCATCGTCTTTCTCAAGGACGGCGTCATCGCCCATGATTGCGGGCGCCTGGGCCGCGACGAGATCTACGACGTCATCAAGTCGCTGGAGGATGCGGGATGATCCGCATCGCCTGGCGCAGCCTCACGGCGCACAAGCTGCGCACGATCCTCACGACTCTGGCCATCCTCCTCGGCGTGGCCATGATCTGCGGCACCTATGTGCTCAGCGACCAGATCGACCGCGGTTTCAAGAACATCTTCACCGACGCCTACAAGGGCATCGACGTGGCCGTGACGCGCAAGGCGAAGTTCAGCGGCGAGATGACCGGCGCTACCGCCGGTCTGCCGGAGTCGACGATCGCCCAGGTCAGAGGCGTGAACGGGGTGGCCGAGGCGTACGGCTTCGTCACCGGCACGGGCGCCGTGGCCGTGAACGGGAAGGTCGTGTCGACCGGCGGCTCTCCCACGCTCTTCTTCTCGTACGCCCCCAGCGACATCAGCAACACCACGTACGTGCAGGGCGGACCGCCCACGGCGCCCGGCGAGGTCTCCATCATCCAGAAGCTCGCCACCGACCAGAAGCTGCACCTGGGCTCGGTCATCGACGTGATCGCGCCGGGCGGCAGCGACAAGGCCCGCGTCGTCGGCGTGTTCACCTTCGGCGCCGAGTCGTCGCTCGGTGGTTCGCTGATCGTCGACACGACGCTGGCCGATGCGCAGCGCTGGTTCGACATGCCGGGCAGCGTCTCGGAGATCGACGTCAAGGCCGTGCCGGGGGTGCCCCCGGACACGCTGGCGCCGCGCGTGAGGGCAGCCCTGCCCGCCTACGCCGACGTCAAGACCGGCGCGCAGGCGGCCATCGACCAGACCAAGCAGCTCAGCGACGCCATCGGCAGCTTTCTGCGTCCCATGCTCCTCTCATTCGGCGGGATCGCCGTGCTCGTCGGCGCGTTCATCATCTTCAATGCGTTCTCGATGACCGTCGCCCAGCGCCGCCGCGAGCTCGCGCTGCTGCGGGCGCTCGGCGCCTCGCGCCGCCAGGTGCTGCTCACGATCACGTGCGAGGCCCTCGCGATGGGCGTCCTCGCCTCGCTGCTCGGCATCCTCGCGGGCCTGGCGATCGCCGCCGGCATCCTGAGGCTCTTCGCGGCGGCGCAGATCGACATCCCGCACAGCGGGCTCGTGCTGGCGCCGCGGACGGTCATCGTCGCGCTCGCCGTGGGCATCCTCGTCACGTTGCTCTCGGCCGTGATCCCCTCGCTGCGCGCCACCCGGGTGCCCCCAATGGCCGCCCTGCAAGAGGGCGCCGTGCTGCCGCCTTCGCGGCTCGCGCGGTTCACGCCGTATCTGGCCGTCGTCCTGGCGCTGCTCGGCGCCCTGGGCATCGTGGCGGGCATGTACGGCCCTGGCAGCGCCTCCTCCCGGCTGGGCGTCATCGCCTTTGGCGCTGTGTTCGTCTTCGTCGCCGTCGCCATGGTGAGCAGGTACGTCATCAAGCCGCTGGCCGGCCTGCTCGGCTGGCCGCTGCAGAAGCTCGCGCCGGTGAGCGGCCGTCTGGCCCGCGACAATAGCATGCGCAACCCGGCGCGCACGGCGGCCACCGCGTCGGCGCTGATGATCGGCCTCGGGGTCGTCGTCTTCGTCGCCGTCTTCGCGCAAGGGCTCAAGAGCTCGTTCATCGACAGCTTCGACAGGTCGGTGCGTGCCGACTTCGTCGTGCAGGGCCAGAGCTACCTCCCGCTGCCGAGCGACACCGCGAGCCGCCTCCAGGGCGTCGCCGGGGTGCAAACCGCCGCCGGCGTCGAGGCGCAGCAGGCGCAGATCGCCAAGAAGACCACGGCGGTCTATGGGGTGGACCCGTACACCTTCCCGCGCATCTGGAAGTTCGACTGGGTGAAGGGCGGCAGCGACGCTCTTCTGGGCAAGCTCGGCACGAACGGCGCGATCGTCGAGGAGCAGACCGCGGCGAGCCTCGGCACCGGCATCGGCAAGACCATCGACGTGGTGACCGTGGACGGCAAGCAGGCCAAGTTGAAGGTGATCGGACTGTACCGCGAGACGAGCATGATGAACGGTGTCATCGTGAGCGACGCCGGCTACACGGCCCTGTTTGCCAAGCCGCAGCTCTTCACTGTGTACGTCAAGGGTGATCCCGGCGTCGGCATGGCTCAGACCGAAGCGTCTCTCAAAGCCGCGCTGGTCGCGGTGCCGACCGCGGATCTGCAGACCGCGCAGCAGTACAAGGACGGCATCGTCAAGCAGGTCAATCAGATCCTCAACCTGCTCTACGGTCTGCTCGCGATGAGCGTCATCATCTCGCTGTTCGGCATCGTCAACACCCTCGTGCTGGCGGTGTTCGAGCGCACCCGTGAGATCGGGCTCACGCGCGCCATCGGCATGTCGCGCCGCCAGGTGCGGGCGACGGTGCGCTACGAGAGCGTGATCACCTCGATCATCGGCGCGATCATGGGCATCGTCGTGGGCATCGTGTTCGCCTGGGTGGTGACCACGAGGTTCGCCGGGCAGGGCATCACCTTCTCGATCCCCGGCGGCCAGCTCGTCGCCTTCCTGATCGTGGGCGTGATCGTGGGCGTGATCGCCGCCATCCTTCCGGCGCGGCGGGCGGCGCGGATCGACATCCTCGAGGCGATACACTACGAGTGACCGACAAGTGGAAGGCGGCGTGCCGCCTTCCCTCGAACGACGGAGAGAGACGTGCCCGAGAGCGACAGCGCCCACGGCGTCGACGAGGCCCTGGAGGGCGAGATCGTGGAGGAGGGCGGCGAGCCGGCGGCCGCAGGGGGCGCCGCGAGCGGCGCCCGGCCCGGCCCCTCCGGCATCACCTTCACGGTGCCTATCGATACGGAGGCAGTCAGGCAGCATCGTGACAACGCGGCGGTGACGTTCGGCGCCGTGCTCGTCGTAGTCGGCGCGGTCTTGCTCGGGGCGCGCTTCAACGACGTTGTCGCCGCCGGTGGCCCCGCCCTGTGGATCGGCCTCGGCTTTCTCACCTGGTGGGCCTTCAGCGGCAACTACGGCCTGCTGGTGCCCGCCGGCGTGCTCACGGGCTTGGGCGTGGGGCTGATGCTCGATCACGCCCAGTTCTACGGGAATCCCGTGGCTCTCGGCTTGGGCGTCGGGTTCCTCGCCATCTACGCGCTCGATGCTCTGCGGCGGCAGCGCAGCTCGAGCTGGTGGCCGCTCGTGCCCGGCGCCGCGCTCGTGATCGCGGGGTTGCTGCAAAACACCTCGGGCTGGGACTCGCTCGGCGAGCTGGGCTGGCCGCTCGTCCTGATCGTCATCGGTATCATCATCATCGGCGGCGCGCTCTCGCGGCGCGCGCCGCGGCGCTAGCCGCCGCAAAGGGGCCGCACGCCGTCGGCGGCGCTCCTCTCGCGGAGGGCGAGCCGGCCCGACGTCGCGTCAAGGCTGGGGAGGACCATCAGTGGCTGCATCGACCCCATCGTTCGAACAGGGTCCCATCCGCCCACCGAGTGAGGCCGGCAGCCTCCTGGTGCGCGTGATCCGCAACTGCACCTGGAACCGCTGCACCTTCTGCCCCGTGTACAAGGGCAGCGGGTCGTCGCTGCGGACGCTCGAGGAGGTGCTCGCGGACGTCGATGCCATGGCCGCTGCCGCCGAGGTACTTGAGGAGCGCGGCGTGGGCGCCATCCACGGCGGCCTGGTTCCGCAGGAGGCCTACCAGGTCGCGCTGTTCCTGCGCGGCGGAGGCCGCACGGTGTTTCTGCAGGACGCCGACCCCTGCGCCGTGAAGCCCGAGAAGCTGGCGGCCGTGATCCGCCGCGTGCGGGAGCTGTTCCCGGCGGTCTCGCGCGTGACCACGTATGGGCGTGCGGCGACGCTCGCGAGACGCACGCCGGAGCAGCTTGCGCTGCTCGTTGATGCGGGCCTCACGAGGGTACACCTGGGCCTCGAGTCAGGCGCCGACGAGGTGCTCATGGCGATCGACAAGGGGTGCACCAGCGGCGACCTGATCGCCGCCGGCGAGAACGTCGTGCGCTCCGGCCTGGAGCTGTGCTTTTACCTGATGCCGGGGCTGGGCGGGCGCGCGGCGGCCACCGCGCACGTCGCGGGCTCCGCCCGCGTGATCCGCGTGGTGGCGGCGGCCGCGCCTGTGGAGCGCCCGCTCGTCGTGCGCCTGCGCACGGCCGCGGTGGTGCCCGGCACGCCGCTGGCGGAGCGCGAGGCGGCGGGCGAGTTCGTGCTGCCCGACGACGTCGAGGTGGCGCAGGAGCTGCGCGACCTCCTCGGGCAGCTCGGTGAAGCCCGCCTCGAGCTGCGCTCCGACCACGCGCTCAACCTCCTGCCGGGCCTCGAGGGCTCGCTGCCGGCCGATCGCGAGCGGCTCGTCGGCATGCTCGACGAGTACCTCGCGCTGCCACGCGACGAGCAGGCGCGGTACGCTATCGGCGCGCGCCTCGGCATCTACGGCTCGCTGGCCGACCGGCTGGACGCCAATCGCCGAGCGACGCTGGAGCAGCAGTTCGGCGGGTATGGTCAGCCGAGCGCCGATGAACTGCTGCAGGCGGCGACGGCCCTGCGGGCGCGCTTCCTGTAGGGGCAGCCGATCCGGCCCGGGTGCTCAGCCGCCGACAGACGCCCCGCCGCCGAGGTCCCCGATGAGATACCGCTGCATCGTCGGCCCGATGGCGGCGACGAGCTCGTCGACGCTCGCCGAGGCGAGCGGCTCGATGCGGGCGATGTATCTCATCATCGCCAAGCCGATGAACTGGGAGCCCATCAGCGTGGCGCGCAGCTCCGCGTCGGGCGCGCCCAGTGCCTGCGTGATGGGGCCGAACACCCTTCGGCCAAGGTACTCGCGCACCAGGGCCATGGCCGTCTCGTTGGTCATGGCCGAGCGCACCATCGCGACCAGCGGGCTGCGGCTCTCTTCAGGTTCCCAGGCTTCGAGGAAGGTGCGCACCATCGTCGGCCCCATGTCGTCGATGCGCTGGTCCATGACGCGGCGAAGCACCTGGCCGGGCTCCACGGGCACCTTCAGCGCGTCGCCGAATAGATGCTCCTTGGAGCCGAAGTAGTGCAGGACCAGCGCCGGGTCCACGCCGGCGGCGGCGGCGATGCCGCGGATCGTGGCGCGATCGTAGCCGCGCTCCGCGAAGCAGTCGCGCGCCGCGCCCAGGATCTCGTCCCGCGTGCACCGCGCGCCCGCACGGCGCGCGGGTCTGCCGCCGCCGCGGCGGCCTGCCGCCCGCGCCTCGTGAGGGCCGCCGCTCATTCCTCGGTCAGCGGCACGCCGGCCGCGGCCGCCTCGGCTTCGCCGGCGGACCGCTGCCGTTCCTCGCGCGTCATCTCGTGGTGCCCTTCATGCTCGCCCAGACGTCGCCCGGTGAAGAGTGCTGGGATGATGGCGAGCAGTGCTGCCAGCGCGGCCGCGTAGAAGGGCCAGGCGAACGACCTGGCGATGTCGTGCCGGTAGATCGCCGCGGCGCCGGCGTTGACCTTGCGCCACGTGAGAGCCTGCGGCGTCCCGGCCTGGGGCTGTGGTGCGCCCTGCAGCGGGTTCGTGGTGAGCAAGGCCGCGCCGCCGCCGCTGCTCGCCGCCGCCTTGGCGTTCTTGAGGATGGTCGCCGAGTACACGCCCTTTTCGGCCGGGCTGAGCTGCGGCTGCACGGCCACGAAGCCCATGGCTTGCCTGGTCGCGTGCTGGGCGTTCTGCGCCACCGTGTGCGTGAAGATCGCGACCAGCAGAGCGACGCCGATGGTGAAGCCCACCTGGCGCATGGTGTTAAGCGAGCCCGAGCCGACGCCGCGGACCTCCGCCGGCAGCGAGGCCATGGATGCCGCCGACAGGGTCGTCATCGCGAGACCCATGCCGACGCCCAAGAAGGCGACCCGCCACATCACGTCCCACAGCGTGGTGCCGCCGCCGAGCTGAGCCAGCAGGATGAGGCCGACGGCGAAGAACGCGGCTCCGGCAGCGGCCGGCAGCCGGGGCCCGATGCGGTCGTTGAGGCGCCCGGCGTTGGGGGCGATGATCAGGGCGATGACGGGCATCACCGTAAGCGCCACGGCGGCGCGCAGCTCGGAGTATCCCAGCACCGAGACCAGAAAGAGGACGACCATGAGGAAGGTGCCGCCCATCGCCATGCCGATGAACATGATCGAGGTGTTGGCGGCGGTGAACGAGCGGATCCGCAGCAGCTTCACCGGGAACATCGGCGAGGGGTTCCGCATCTCCCACCACATGAACAGCGGGAAGGTCGCGACGGCGGCCACGAGCAAACCGATGATGGCCGGCGAGGTCCAGCCCCAGGAGTTGCCCTGCACCAGCCCCAGGGTGAGCATGAAGAGCCCGAGGCCGGAGATGACGATGCCGGGGATGTCGATGCCGCCCGCGGACCGCGCCTTCCGGACATGCGCCGGGACGACGATGCCGCAGACGACCACGGCAAAGATGCCCACCGGGATGTTGACGAAGAAGATCCAGGACCAGTGACCGTAGGTCACGAGCACGCCGCCGAGGGTAGGGCCGACGGCCGCCGCCGCCGTGCCGAGGGCTCCCCAAATGCCGACTGCCATGCCTTGCTGGCGCCGCGGGAAGGCGCCGAGCACGATCGCCAGCGAGATGGTCAGCATCGCGGCGCCGCCGACGCCCTGGCCGGCGCGGAAGACGATCAGCCAGTCAATGCTGGGGGCGAAGCCGCAGAGCAGCGAGAACAGCGTGAACATCACGAGGCCGAACATGAAGACGCGCTTCTGGCCGTACTTGTCGGCGATGCGCCCCATGGAGAGGAAGCAGACGGCCAGAACCAGGCTGTAGGCGTTGAGCACCCACGAGGCGTGCGTCACGGTGGTGTGGAGGTCGACGATGATCGCCGGCATCGCGATGTTGACGATGGTCACGTCGAGCAGCCCCATGAACATGCCGATCGAGACGGCGACGAGGATCCACCACTTGCGCGGGTGGCCCTGGTCGAGAGTGGGGTCGAGCGTCGGGTCGATCACTGTGCGGTCCTTCCGATGGGGGAGTGCGTTGATGTCGGCACCTGTGGCTGCTCGCCGGCGCGGGCGAGTGCCACGAAGGTCTCTTCGAAGGTGGCGGGCACCACGCTGAGCGCGGCGGTGACGCCGCCCGCGCCGAGCGCCGCCCGGACGCGGGCGGCGTCGCCGCCCGGCACGCGCAGCGTGCGGCCGACGAGGGCCGCGGAAAGGCCGCTCTTGTCGAGAGCCGCGAAGGCGGCCTCCCAGCGCGGCGCCTCGACGGCCACGGCCTTGCGCTCGCCGACGATGGCGGCCAGGGTGCCCTGCGCCACGACGCTGCCGGCGGCCATCACGACGAGCCGGTCGCAGAAGTCGGCCTCGTCGAGATGGTGGGTGGTGGCGAGCACGCCGGCGCCGGCCTGGGCCGCATCGTGGATCGACTCCCAGAGCCGCGCTCTCGCGGTGGGGTCGACGCCCGAGGTAGGCTCGTCGAGGACGAGCAGCTCGGGGGCGTGCGCGAGCGCGGCCGCAAAGGCGAGCCGGCGACGCAGCCCGAGCGGCAGATCGCGGACCAGCGAGCCGCGCAGCGCCTCGAGGTCCGCGTCCAGAGCGGGCACGGCGCTGCCGAAGGCCCGCGCCGAGAAGGCCAGGTTCTCTTCCACGCTGAGGTCCTGCCAGAGGCCGAGGCCCTGCGGGACGTAGCCGAGGCGCCGACGGCCGGCCCGCGAGGGCGCGCGGCCGAAAAGGCGGACCGTGCCCGACGTCGGGCGAAGCAGACCGAGCAGCAGCCGGATGAGGGTCGTCTTGCCGGCGCCGTTGGCGCCGAGAAGCCCGACCACTTCGCCGGCGCGTACTTCGAGGTCAGCGCCGGCGACGGCGGTAAGCCGGCCGAAGCGGCACACGGCGGCGCGGGCAGAGGCCTGGGGAAGCGTCGCCGCGCCGCACGCGCGCCTGCCCGCGTCGGCCTGATGCCGGTGCGGCGTGGCTTGGGCCAGCGCCGCGGCGACCGCCTCCGGCGGTCCCGTGGCGACCACGCGGCCGGCGTCCAGCAGCAGCACCGAGGCGGCGCGCTGGGCCTCGTCCAGGTAGGTGGTCGAGACGACCACCCCCGCGCCGCCGGCGGCGGCCCCGGCGATCAGGCGCCACAGCTCCACCCGGCTCACCGGGTCCACGCCGGTCGTGGGCTCGTCGAGGATCAGCAGCTCGGGCCGGTGGAGCATGGCGAGGGCGAAGGCAAGCTTCTGGCGCATTCCGCCGGAGAGGCGGCCGGCGAGACGCGCGTCGATGCCGTCGAGCCCTGTGCGCGCGAAGAGCTCCGCGAGACGCGACTCGAGCTCGGCACCGCGCACGCCGTAAGCCTTGGCGACGAAGGCGACGTTCTCGGCGACGCTGAGGTCGTCGTAGAGGCCCGAGGCGCCGGCGACGTAGCCGATCCGGCGGCGCGCCGGGCGGCGCACCGTGCCCGCCGCGGGCCGGGCGCCGCCGGCCAGGGCACGGAGCAGCGTGGTCTTGCCGGCGCCGTCGCCGCCGATCACGGCGGTGACCGCCCCGGCCGGTACGTCCAGGGTCACGTCGTCGAGGGCGGTACGCCGGCCGTAGCGCACAGTAAGGCCGCGAACGCCCCAGCCGCTCACGCGCCGCCCTCCGCGGATGCGGTCGTCGTGGGCGCGGCGTCCGCCGTGCCTGCTGCCTCGTCGTCCCCGCCGCCGGCCGGCGCCAGATCGCGCCGGAAGCGCAGGGTCGAGGCCGTGAACACGAGGGCCGCCATGACGGCGAGCACGACGAGCGGCACCCACAGGGCGCCGATGGGCGCGCCACGAACCATGACGCCTCGCGCCACCTTGATGAAGTAGGTCAGCGGCAGAAGGTAGCCGATCCAGCGCACGCCCCAGGCCATGGAATAGAGCGGGAAGAACAGGCCGCTGAGCAGGAACTGAGGGAGCAGGGTCATCATCGCCAGCTGGATGGCCTGGCCCTGGGTCTGAGACACCGTGGAGATGAGCACGCCGATGCCCAGGGTCACGAACAGGAAGAGCACGGCTCCGAGAGCGAAGACCGCGACCGAGCCGCGGAAGGGCACGTCGAACAGCAGCATTCCGGCGCCGACCACGATCACCATGTCGAGGGCGGCGACGACCATGTACGGGGCGATCTTGCCGACAAAGACGTCGCGCGCGCGGAACGGCATGACGGCGAGCTGCTCCATGGTCCCTGCCTGGCGCTCGCGCACGACGCCGAGAGCCGTGGCCACGGTTCCGACGAACACGAGGATGATGCCGCAGAGGCCGGGGATCATGATCACGGCGGTGCGCAGGTCGGGATTGAAGAGGATCTCGGCCCTGGTGGCGCCGGGCGCGGGCACGCCGCCGCCGGCCTGCGCCGCAGTGCCTTGCGCCTGCGCCAAGGCGCGCAGCGCCGCCTGCGCGGCGAACAGCTCGGTGCCGTCGAGGTAGAGCAGCGCCGCCGCGTTCGCACCCGAGGGTGTCACGACGGCGGCCGCGGCTTCGCCGCGGCGCAGCGCGTCGCGGGCCTGCGCCGCCCCGTCGCCGGGGCGCACGGCCACAACGTGAAACGCCGCCGGGAGCGCCGCGGCGGCCGGCCGGGCTCCGGGGCCGACGACGAGCGTCGGCACCTCCTTGACGTCGAAGCTGGCGGCGTAGCCGAAGACCACGAGGAAGAGAAACGGGAGCAGGAACAGCATCGCCACGGTTCTGCGGTCGCGGCGTAGCTCGCGGAACTCCTTGAGTGCGATTGCCCACACGGGCGCCTCCTTCGCCGTCCGCACGGTCCCTGCCGACGGATGAACTCAACGTGCGTTGAATTGTACGACCGTGAGTGCTGTCGTCAATCTGCCGAATCCGACAAGATTCGGGGGCCCCCGGCGGCCTCGGGCCGAGAGGCCCGAGGCCGCCGATCTTGCCGAATCCCACACGTCGACGCGCGCCGCCGTTTTCCTGCCCTTGAGCCGCCGCGACCCTTCTGGTAAGTTGCCAGTTCGCGTCCCCGGCGGCCTCTTGGCGCCGTCTGCGGGACCCTTGCGGTCGCCCGGGCGGCGCGCCGCAGCCATTGAGGAGGCGCGCTGGATCGCTGCCACCCGAGACGACCTTCCCTGGGCATCACGCTGGCCGGCGTCGCCTTGCTGGCAGTTGTCGCGCTCGCCGCGGTGGCCGTACCGGCTTCGGCGCGCGGTGGGCTCCAGAGCGACCGCGCTAGGGCGCAGGCGCTGGCCGCCAACGTCGCCGCCCTCGACGCGCAGATCGACGCCGCCGTCCAGCGCTGCACACGGGCCACCCATTCTCTTGCCGCGGTTCGCCGTCAGATCGGCGACAACCGGCGCGTCCAGAAGATCGCGCTCGGCGAGCTCGAAGTCGCGCGTGCGTCCCTCGCGGAGCGCGCCGTCGCACTCTACAAGAACGACGACGCCACGACCCTCGACGCCATTCTCAGCGCCGACGACTTCAGCGACCTCGTCAGCCGAGTCACGATGGTGCAGAGCATCGCGCGCGGCGATCGCGACGTGCTGCGCACCGTCGAGCACACCAGGCGCGCGCTCGCCGACCGGGCGGCTCTGCTGCGCGCCGACGAACGCACCGCAGAGAAGCTCGTGGCCACGCGCGATGCGGAGCTCAAGGGCATCCAGGCGCAGCTCGGCGAGCGCCAGGCGATGCTCGAGGGCGTGCGTGCCGAGATCCGCGACCTCGCCGCCCGGCAGAAGCCCGCAACGCCCGCGCCCGCGGACACGGTCCAGCCACCGTCCGCAGGTGGGGACAGCGGCGGCCAGGGCCAGTGGTGGGGGCTGATCCAGCAGGCCGCGGGCGCCAACGGCGTCAGCGCGCGTGGGATGTACCGCCTCATGATGATCGAGTCCGGCGGCTACGCATCCATTGTCGGCCCCGGCGGCTACTACGGCCTGTTCCAGTACGCTCCCGTCACCTGGAGGGGCTCCTGGAACCCCTATCGCGCGGCCGCCATCACCGACGGCGCCGCGCAGATCCGGGCGACGGCGCTGGCCCTCAAGATGGGGTATGGGCACGCCTGGTGGGACCCGTCCTACTCTTGGGCGTTCTCGGGTAGGTGACCAAGCCGCTGCTGATGCTCGATCACGACGGCGTCGTGGTCGACTCCTTCGAGATCTTCACGACGGCGTTCGTGGAGGCGTGCCGCCGTGCCGGTTTGCTTCAGATCGCGACCACCGACGACGTGCTCGCTCTGTTCGGCGGCAACTTCTACGAGGGCCTGCGCGATGCGGGCGCCGAAGACGCGCAGATCCGCGAGGCGATGCGTCGCACCGCCGACGTCCTTCGCCTCGCCATGCCGGCCCTCCGTGCTTTCCCGCTGATGCCCGAGGTGCTCACCGAGCTCGGCGAGGCGCGGCACGTCGTCATCGTCACCTCGAATGCCGGCGACGTGGTGGAGCTGTTTCTCAGGCGGCACGGCATCGCCGGCGTCGCCGAGGTGGCGGGGGCCGAGGCCGGGCGCAGCAAGGTCGCCAAGGTCGAGGCGCTGATCGCGCGGTTCCCGGGACAGGCGAACTACTGGTTCGTCGGCGACACGGCCGGCGACATGCGCGAAGCGCGCCTCGCCGGCGCTACGCCGCTCGGAGTGGCTTGGGGATGGCACGGCAGAGAGCAGCTCGAGGAGGCCGGCGCGGAGCGCATTGCCGACACGCCGGCCGACCTGCTGGCCATCGTTGCCCCTGAGCTGGCGGCCGACTTTCTGGGGACTGGCTAGGGGACCATCCGCGATGCGTCCACGGGCGCGCATCCGGGCGTGCAGACCCAGCGGGACAGGCCTCGTGCCAAGCCCGTGCCGTCAGGGTGCGCCGGTCATCGCCGCCAGCGCGGCGGCCATGCCGCGGGCGCCGCTCTCGCGAAAGCCGCCGGCATCGTGGAAGGCGACGAGGCCGGCGGCGTCCAGCAGCAGCACCTGAGCCCTGTTGCCGCCGCCGTCGCCGATGAAGGCGCGAGCCTTGGCGCCATCCTCGTACAGGGTGACGACGCTGGACCACTGCGCCTGGGGGACGCCGCCTCTCATGCCGCCGTCGATCCAGCCCTGCAGGGGCCGCCAGATGAGCGCCGGGAGGATGGGCAGCTCGAACACCGCCAGATGCGGGAGCTCGCGGGCGGCGAATGCCGCCCACCGGTCGATGTCGGACTGGGTGCCGCGCCGGTAGGCGCAGAGCAGCAGCGCCGGCGCGCCCAGCAGGTCCTCCGGGATGCGCACCGGCGCGCCGGACAGCGCGCCGCCGGTCACGGACGGAAAGCGGCGTCCTGCGAGCGGCGACGTCATCGGCCCGTGCTGCCGGAGGCCGCCCGCGGCGCCTCGCCCAAGGCCGCGTGCGGCTCGGCGTCCGCATCCTCGGCGAAGGTCTCAGGAAGCGGCCATCCGCGCCGGTCCAGCCCGAGCGCGCGCAGCGCGCGCTCCTGCCGTCGTCGCAGCGGCGTCGTGGCGAGGTAGAGCACGCCGAGAAAGGCTGCCATGGCGGCCGCCCAGATCAGCGTCGTCCTGATGCCGTACAGCCAGATGAGCAGCGCCGCGAACAGGATGGTCAGGGCGATGGCGGCGATGCGCAGGTACGTCATACGTTTCTCCTCTGTCGAGGGCATTGTACCGCCGCCGGCGCCGGCACGTCGCGAGGAGCGACCGGTCTGGCGCCGTGATGGCCGTGGGAGGCGCGATATCGCCGGCCGCCGAACGTCGTCGCGGGCCGGCCCTGCGCCGGCTTCGCCGGCATGTGCTCGCGGACGTGCCCGCAGGCCCATGCTCCCGTTGTCGACCCGGCTGCACTATGATGAGCGCGACCGCGAAGCCCTGCCGGAGGGAGCTCGATGGCTGCCGACAAGCCCAAGTCGAAGAGGAAGGCCGAGGAGCTCGAGCCCTCCGCCGCCTCGCATCACAAGAAAGTGGAGCTCGAGGTCTACGAAGCCGAGCTCCACGAGCTCCAGGTCGAGCTCGTCAAGCTCCAGGAGTGGATCAAGCACGAGGGCCTGAGGGTCGCGGTGATCTTCGAGGGCCGCGACGCCGCCGGCAAGGGCGGCACGATCAAGCGCGTTACCGAGCACCTCAACCCCCGCGTCGTGCGCATCGCCGCGCTGGCGACACCGAGCGACCGCGAGAAGACGGAGTGGTACTTTCAGCGCTACGTCGAGCACCTGCCGGCGGCCGGCGAGATGGTCCTCTTCGACCGCTCCTGGTACAACCGCGCCGGGGTCGAGCGCGTGATGGGGTTCTGCAGCGAAGACGAGGTGTGGGACTTCTTTCGCTCCTGCCCCGAGTTCGAGCGCATGCTCATCCGCAGCGGCCTGATTCTCGTGAAGTACTGGTTCAGCGTGAGGGACGAGGAGCAGGAGAAGCGCTTCCAGGCGCGCGTCAAGGATCCGCTCAAGCAATGGAAGCTCAGCCCGATGGACCTCGAGAGCCGCCTGCGCTGGGTGGAGTACTCGCAGGCCAAGGACGAGATGTTCAGCTACACCGACACCAAAGACTCGCCCTGGTGGGTGGTGAACGCCGACGACAAGCGCCGCGCGCGGCTCAACTGCATCCACCACCTCCTGAGCTTGATCCCCTACGAGGACGTCACCCCGAAAGGCCTCGAGCTCCCGGCGCTCCCGCCGGACAGGGGCTACGTGCGGCCGCCGATCGACTCGCAGACGTTCGTGCCGGAGATCTTCTAGCCGGGTCTCAGCCGCCGGCCGCCCGGCGCCGCCGGGCGCGGCGTGCACTTCGGGCCGCGCTGCCGCGCGGCGCCGCGCCTTGCCGCGTCCGCGGCAAGCGTCCGCTTGCGTGATGCCTGCGACGATACCGGGTATAAGCAGTCCGGAAAGGAGCGCATCATGAACCAACTGCAATCTCCGGATCAAGAGATCCGTGAAGCGACAGCCAATACCACCAACGTCGGCCGGGTGCTGGCCGTCGGCACTGTGGTGCTTTGGCTGGTCACCCTTCTGCTGCTCACCGGCCCGAGTGCGGTTCGCGGCCTCTTCTAGGCTCGTCGTCGCGCCTTCGCGGCGCGGGCCCCGGCGCTCCGGCTTCGGCGGAGCAGCGCACCTGCGCTAGTCGGTGCCGCCGTCGCCGCCGAACGGCTCGCCGATGAACGGCAGCTCGGGCGGCTGGCTCAGGAGCTCGAGAACGGCGCGCGTGACGGCCGCCGCCATGATGTCGGCGGCAGAGGCTTCGTCCAGCGTGACCTGCATGACGTCGAGCTCGGCGCTCAGCCGTGCGAGCTGCGCTGCAGTTGAGGCGCGCGCGGCGCCGGCGAGGACCTCGGGGACGCGCACCACCCAGTGAAGCTGCGCGTCGACGGTAACGGTGATCCTGGCCTGCGGCATGGCGGCCTCCTTGAGGTCGGTGGCGGCCGACGTCGCGAGCCGGCATCGGCGGCGTGGGGCGGAGCGGTGAACGCCGCCGCCGGACGTGTGGCGACACGTGGTCTGCAGCGACCGGTCGCACGTGAGGTGCGCGGCGCCTGGCGCGGAGCCGGCACCCGGCGGCGGCGTTCGAGATCGAGAGTAGCAGCAGGGGCGGACAGATGTTCGTGCCGCCTGCGGGGGGCGCGCCTCGAGCGAAAGGGCGCGCGGCCGGCGGTTGCCGAGGGGCGCGGGGTACACGTGGAGCTCGCCGCCGGGTATCATGCGCCATCCCAGCACGTCGCCCAGCGAAGGAGACGATATGTCGACCAGCGTGTACAGAGTCATGGAGATCATCGGCTCGAGCCCGACCTCGTGGGAAGAAGCCGCCAAGACGGCCGTTGAGAAGGCCGGCGTCCATCGCGAGGACCTGCGGGTGGCCGAGGTCGTGCAGTTCGACATGAAGATCGACAACAAGCAGATCGTGGCGTATCGCGCCAAGGTCAAGATCTCGTACAAGTACCACGAGGTGGTTTAGCGCGATTTGCAGGCATAATTTGCCTGAAATGGCCGTCACCAGGTCGCGTCTTGGTCCGATCCCAAGCGTGACTCAGTGGCACACGAAGTGGCACAGGGCGAGCACGGCTCTTCCCGGAGACCGAGCTCTCTCTCTCTCTCTCTCTGCCGCCTTCTCGCCGGTGATACGTTCCGGATTCGCAGCCACCCGCTGCTTGCCTTCCACGCGTTGTCGGCTTCCGCGGGGGTCTCGTCAGCGCCCGCTCGACTGGGTCACCTCCGATTGGGAATCGAACCGAGGATTCCTCCAGGCTTGCCGTTCCTGTCGGTTCGCGTCGGCAGAAGTCGGTTCCTTGCAGGGAGAAGATGCCCTGAAGGTCGGCTCTCGTGGGTCCGTGTCGGTGTACTCGGCGCGAGTGGGGAGCACAAGTGGAGCACAAGTCCTCCCGGGCAGAGGTCCTCGCGACGGCCCACCTGACAGACGGCTTGTCGAGTCGCGAACCGCTCATACCACTCCCGTTGAAGCCCTTGTGGCACCAGCCGCGTCGTCAAGGTCCATCGATTCCAACCCGCCCCGATGCTCAAGCGCCGTCTTCTGGATGCCGATAGCCCCTTCAAGTCCGTCAATGTGGAGGGGCCATGCTGATAGCGACGCGCAATGCCACCACCGGGTGGCAGGGGCGCAGAGTCACGCGAAGGGTGACGCCTTTCTCCTTGAGGGTCACGGTCCGATCACTGCGGCGGTTACCTCAAGGTCGGCGAGGGAACGTCTATCAAGTCCGGACAGGGCTCGCCAAGAAGCCCGCCATCGTTGTCGCTGAGAGCGGAGAGATGCTCACGCTTCACGCAACGCACAAGTTGTCGCAGTCGACTGGAATCGGAGGCTCATCATGGAAAAACTGACCATGGAAACGCAGTTCGATCGACGCACGCTGCTCGCCGGTGCATTGGTTGCCGGCGGCGCAATGGCCCTGCCATTCGTGTTCAACGATGCTGCCAGGGCGGTCGTCAACGGGTCCGACGCATCTCCGGCACCAGCGGCTGATAGTGCGATTGAGTTCTTTACCGATTCTTCACTGAATTTCCAGGCCCTGTTTGCCCTCAGCGCGGCCTCCTACAACGCATCGGAGCTCGGTGAGGTCCTCACAACGATCAATCAGATTCATGCGAAGGGTGACACCTATGCTGCCTTCTACGAAGCGTTTC
>CAIOZS010000272.1 GCA_903862845.1 uncultured Thermoleophilia bacterium | reverse complement strand
TCGGCCTGACCGCCGCGGCCGGGTAGAATCCGGCCCATATGAGCGACTCCCCCACCAGTCTCCTCCACGACGGCCCCCTGAAGGCGGCGACCTCTCGCCACGAGGACATGATGGTCGAGGCCCGGCGCATCGTCGATGCCGGCAACGACCGTGGCCTCGTCCTGCGCCTTACGGGCGGCCTCGCCGTGCGTCACTACGCGATCGACCTCGAGTTCGCTGAGAGGCACTACAGCGACATCGATCTCATCGGTCTGGCGCGCCAGGCCGTGGCGATCGGCGCGCTCTTCGCCGATCTCGGCTACCTGGAGAACGCGAGCGTCGCAGCGGCGACCCTCGGCAGCCAGCGGCAGTACTTCAAGCGCCCGCACAGCGTCGAGTCCCATGCCCACATGCACAAGAGGGCGCACTTCGCCCCCCCGCTCTCGGGCCCGCCGCTCCTCGACCATGTCGACGTCTTCCTCGACTGGATGAAGATGGATCACGAGATCGACTTTCGCGGCCGTCTGGACATCAACACCTACGCCATCGACCCGGCGGACCTTTTCCTCAGCAAGCTGCAGATCCAGAAGCTCAACGAGAAGGACGCGCACGACGTGATCACCCTGTGTAAAGACGTCTACGTCGACTTCGAACCGCACCCCGGCGTCCTCGACCTCGAGCACGTCGCCGACACCTGCGCCCGCGACTGGGGGTTGTACATCGATGTCATGACGAACATCGACAAGGTGCTCGAGCACCTTGCCGACTACGACCTCAGCCCTCGCGAGATCGCCCGCATCGGGCGCACCCTGGAGCTCGCCCAGAACATGATGACGGAGCACGCCAAGAGCCTGCGCTGGCGGCTGCGGGCGCGCATCGGCAAGCGGCTGCGCTGGTACAACGAGATCGAAGAGCAGTTCGCAGGCCGCAGCGACGACGACCTCGTCGGATCGCGCGGCGAGGCCGGCGGCCCCGGCGCGGCCGGCTGAGCCGGCCTTCTGGGGCCGCTTCTCGCCGCCATCTAGGTTGTTCACCCGAGGCACATCCCGCTTGCCGCTCGTGACGAGGGGCACACTAGGAGTGAGCCAGCCGCGCCCGGCGGCGCGCTCGAAGGGGGGCGCCATGGAATCCGTCGAGATCCTCAAACGGGAGCACCGCACTGTCCTGCTCGTCGTCACGGCGGCGCGCCGCGACCTCGAGCGCGCCGTCGAGACTCAGGAGATCGCGGAGGTCCAGGTGGAGCGCCTGCTGGATTTCTTCCGCTATTTCACCAACTCATGCCACGACCCCAAAGAAGAGGACCTGCTGTTCACGGCGCTTCACCGGCGCGGCCTGTCTTGGGACGACTACCCGTTGCGGCAGCTCGTCCGGGAGCACGAGGAGATGCGCGTCGTCCTCGACTCGGCTTCAGACCTGCTGTCGCGAGTCGAGGCCGGCGACGGCGCCGCGGTGCCGTCTCTGCTCCACGAGCTTGGCGTCTACCTCGACCTCGTGCAGCGGCACATCGCCGCGGAGGAAGAAGCGGCCTTCCCCCTGGTGCAGGAGCTGCTCACGGCGCAAGACCTGAAGGAGCTCAGCGACGCGTTCGCGGCGGTCGCCTGCGAGGAGCTCGAAGAGGGCGTGCACGCCTACTACACCGACCTCGCCCACGAGCTGACCGGGACGCCGGCCTCGCGCCCGGCCTGAGCGGGCAGCCCGGCGGGCGGCCGCCGACGGGGCGCATCGTGCGGCGCGCTCGCGCGCGGCAACGGGCGATGCGCCGCCCAGCGGCGGCGACCAGCGGCCACCCGGGCAGCCGCGAACCGCCGCGCCTGCGCTGGCTGCGGCGCGGCGCCGGTGGTATCCTGCCGCTCCCGTCCCCGCACGTATGCGCGAGCCCAGCCACTCATGAGCATCGTCACCTTCAACAACGTCGAGAAATCCTTCGGTGGGCAGCGCCTGTTCACCACTGTCGCCTTCGCCATCGACGGACATGACCACGCCGTGCTCGTCGGTCGCAACGGCACCGGCAAGACCACGCTGCTGCGCCTCATCTCGGGCGACGAGCACGCCGACTCGGGGACCATCGCCCGCGCCCGCGGGCGGCGCGTGTGGCTGCACGAACAGACGCCGGAGCTCGAGCGTGACCGCCCCGTGCGCGACTACCTCCTGGAGGCGTTCGGCGAGGCCGTGCAGCTCGAGGAAGCGCTGCGCGCCACCGAGGAGAGCCTCTCCGGCCTCGCCGAGCACAGTCCCGAGCTGCGCGACACGATGAAGACGTATCAGCAGCTGCAGCGCCGCTTCGAGGCTGCGGGAGGCTACGCCTACCGCAGCCGCCTGAGCGGCGTCGTCGAGGGGCTCGGCCTGCCCGACGAGATGCTCGAGCGCAACCTGCTGTCGCTGTCCGGCGGCGAGCTCACGCGCGTAACGCTGGCGCGCGCGCTTCTCGCCGACGCCGACCTCCTGCTGCTCGACGAGCCCACCAACCACCTCGACATCGACTCGGTGGAGTGGCTCGAAGGCTTCCTTGCCGACTACCCGCGAGCCTTCGTGCTTGTCACCCACGATCGCCGACTGCTCGAGAAGGTCGGCCAGCGCGTGCTAGCCGTCGAGCACGAGCACGTCGAGGTCCAGGGCGGCGATTTCGCCACCTACCTGCGCGAAAGCCAGGCGCGTCTCGAGCTCATGCGGCGCGAGCACGAGCAGGACATCGAGAAGATCGCCCAGTTGCAGCGCTTCTACGACCGCTTCCACGCGAAGAAGAACAAGGCGAAGCAGGCCAAGGCCAAGCTCACGCAGATCGAGCGCATCAAGCGCGAGCTCCGCGAGCCGCCCAAGCAGACGAGGAGCTTCAAGCTGGGGCTGCCCCAGCCCAAGCCCTCCGCGCGCGTGGTGCTCGAGATGAAGACGCCGGCTCTCTGCGTCGGCTCCGCCGACGATCCGGCCGGCGTGCGCACCCTCGTGCGTGACGTCGACATCGTGCTGGAGCGCGGCGAGAAGGTCGCGCTGCTCGGGGCCAACGGCTCGGGCAAGACCACGCTGGTCGAGACGGTGGCCGGGCTGCGCAGCCTCAGCGACGGCGCCGCGCACCTCGGCCACAACGCGCGCGTTGCCTACTACTCGCAGCAGGGCCGCGAGCTCAACGAGACGGACACGTGCCTCCAGACCGTGCTCCCTCTCGTCGGCCACGACGAGGAGCAGGCGCGCAAGCTGCTCGGCCGCTTCCAATTCGGCCCGGACGAGGTGGAGAAGCGCGTCGAGATGCTGTCGGGCGGCGAGCGCAGCCGCCTCCGCCTGCTCACCCTGCTCGTCGGCGACGCCAACTTCCTCCTCCTCGACGAGCCCACCAACCACCTCGACATGGGTTCCGTCGAGGCGCTCGCCGACGCCCTCGAGGACTACACCGGCACCATCCTCCTCGTGACCCACGATCGGCACCTCATCGACCGCGTTGCCTCGCGCGTTCTGGAGATTCACGACGGCGAGCTGCTGAACCATCTCTCGTCGGGCCGCTACTGGGAAGCGCGGAGCTCCCGGCTTCTCGGCGAAGGCGACGAGGTGGTCGAGGCCGGCGGCGGGGCCGCCGGCCGCACGGCTGCGGCACCCGCCGGCGCCGCCAAGGCCCGTCAGGCCCGGGAGACCGCGGAGGAGGCGCGCCGCAGGCGCGCCCGCCTGCGCGGCGTCGAAGCCGCCGTGCTGCGCGCCGAGAAGCGGCTCGGCGAGATCGACGCCGAGCTCGCCGAGCCCCACACCTACGCCGATCGCGACGTGCTCAACCGCCTGCTCGACGAGCGCGGCGTCGTTGAGGGTCAGCTTCAGCGAGAGTACAAGGAGTGGGAGAAGCTGGTCGACGAAGCCGGCTGAGTCGCGCGTCGCTCGCCCGGGTCCCGCGGCGAGGGCTCACCGTGCTACGCTGGGGCGATGGCCCCGCGCACCACTTCCCACGGTCAATGTCACGTCGATCCGTCGACCGTCGCCGCGCTGCAGCGGCGCGTCTTCGACTGGTACGCCGCCAACGGCCGCGATCTGCCGTGGCGGCGCACGACCGACCCGTACGCCATCCTGGTCAGCGAGATCATGCTGCAGCAGACGCAGGTGCCGCGCGTGATCCCGAAGTACGCGGGCTTCCTCGCGGCCTACCCGCGCCTCGAGGACCTGGCGAAGGCACCCCTCGACGAGGTGCTGCGCCTCTGGAAGGGCCTCGGCTACAACAACCGCGGGCGGCGCCTGCGCGACTGCGCGGCCGTTGTCGCCGCCGGCGGCCGCGGCGAGCTGCCGCGCTCCTTTGACGGCCTTCGCGCCCTTCCCGGCGTCGGCCCGTACACGGCGCGCGCCGTGCTCGTGTTCGCGCACAACGACGATGTCGCCGCGGTGGACGCCAACGTCCGCCGCGTGCTCACGCACGAGCTCGGCCTGCCGGCCGGCCTCGGCGACGGGGAGCTTCAGAGGGTCGCTGAGGGCGTGCTCCCGCACGGCCGCAGCCGCGACTGGCACAACGCTCTCATGGACTACGGCGCCCTGGTGCTCACGGCGCGAGCCACGGGCCTCGCGCCGCGCACCCGCCAAGGCGCTTTCGAGGGGTCGCGGCGCTGGTACCGCTCGCGCCTGCTGCAGGCGCTGCTCGACGACGGGCCGCAGCGCCTCGACCAGCTCGCCCTCGCACTCGAGGTGACTCCCGACGTCGTCGCCGCGCTCACAGACCTGCTCTCGCGCGACGGTCTTGTGCGCCGCGAGGGCGATTGCGTGCAGGTGGCGTGAGGGGAGGCCCCAGTGGGTAGCTTCGCCGCAAGCAGCGCCGCCGGGGAGGCCCGCGTGATCTACGATGTCGATATCGTCGCCGTGCCCGCTCAGGCCGCCGTCTGCCTGCGCCGGCGCGGGCCGCTCAGCGAGATCGGCGCGCGCATGCGCCGCCTGCGCGCGCTCGTCGCAGAGGCAGGCCTCACCCCCGCGGGCCCCATGACGGCGCGCTTCTACGACGCGGACGCGGCGCGCCTCGACCTCGACTACGACGTCAGCCTGCCCGTGCTGCCCGCGGAAGACGGCTCCGTCCCCGACGCCGTGGGTGAAGCCCGCGGCGAGTGGATCCCTCTTCATCACGCGCTGCGAGCCGTCCACCAGGGTCCGTGCGACGCCTTGCGGGACGCCTGGCGCGCCGTGGACGAGGCCCGCGCGGCCCTGGGCTACACGGCCTCTGGGCCGTTCACCGAGGTCTACGTGAAGGGCCGGGAAAGCGGAGCCGCGCCGGCCGAGCTCCTCACCGAGGTGCGCCTGCCCTACGCCCGCTGAGCGGCGTCGTCAGGTGCGAAACATGGTGAGGAGGAACACGAGCTCCTCGCGCGCCTGCACGGCGTGCTTCAGATCGGCCGGCATGTAGTAGAGCTTGCCGGGGCCGGCCTCGTGCTCCACGCCGTCGAGCACCACGATTCCGCGCCCGCGCAGGATGTGGATCACGGCCGGCACGCTGGCCGTGTGCTCGCTGAGCTCCTGCCCCGGCGCAAAGGTGAAGTGGACGATCTTGTGGTGCTCGTTCTCGACAATCGACTTGCTGACGATGCCCTGATCGGCGACCTGGGCCATGGCCTCGAGGTCGGCGACGATCGGCTGTTCTGCTTCCATGTGTGCCTCCGCAATCGGCTCAGTAGTCATCTCTTCGTTCACAGTACCAGGGGAACGCACCGCATCGCCTTGACCTTGGTCAGGTCCTGAGGCCAGTTTGACAGAACCGGCAGGCGGGCATATACTTTGTGCAGCGTTACACAACATGATTGTTTTTCATTCGAAGGAGGGTCGCCATGTCGGTTCAGTTTCTCCCCACGATCAAGCGCTTCTTTGAGGGTACCGCCGCTGTGGTGGCCACACCCTCGGGCGATGCGCGCGGCCATCTTCGCCGCAACGACTTCATGACTCACGACCTGACCGGGAGCGCCCGGTTCTACGCACGCTGAGCAGAGAGACGGTGAGCACCATGCAGAACCGAGTATTCCGCACGATCGGCCGCTTTTTCGAGGGCACCGGCGACGTGATCGGGACCCCGTCAGGCGATGCCCGCGGGCATATCCGTGTCTACACGCAAGAGACCGTGACACGGGGCCGCAACTTCTAGCACCACCCATCACCCTCCGACCCGCACGCGACTTCCCCCGGTCGCAACGGTTCGACGTAAGGCCTCCCGCTCCCTGGCCCGGCCCCGAGTTGCCAGGGAATCAAGCGGGAGGCCTTTTCCTCTTTCGGCGGCCGACTGTTCGGCCGGCCGGCTACAGGGAGAAGTACGCGGGAAGGCGGCGTGGCTTGTTCTTGCGCCGCTGATAGGTGCGCGTCAGCTCGATGAAGATCCCGACGTCGCGCTCCAGGTCGCCCTGGGTGCCGTCGAAGTAGAAGGTGCGGATCGGCATGTTCTCGAGGTCCTTCTGCAGGCTCGGATACACAGCCTCGGTGACGATGCCGTTCATGCACGTGAACGGGCTGATGTCGATGATGCCGTCGGCGCCCTTACCGTAGAGGTAGATCGCCTTACCGCTGCTGAGCACCATCTCGCCGAGGGCGCCGGTGTACGGCAGGTAGGGAAAGCTCATCTCGAGCACGTCGCGCACGTCGGCCGGCTCCTCGTAGCCGACGAAATCGTCGGCGAACGGGCCGTACAGCGCGTGCTCGTCGCGGCGCATCACCTTGCTCTTGAGGAAGCGGTAGGCGTTGTCTTTGGAGATGCGCCGCCCCTCGTCGATGAGCCGGCGGCGCTGCTCGTCGTCGGTGTACCACACCCATTCGCCGATGTCGGACAGCCAGCACTCGCCGCCCTGCTCCTCGACCACGCGAATAAGGTCGAAGTTGGAGAAGGTGTTCTGGCGGCAGAAGATCTCGCCGACCACGCCGATGAGCGGCCGCGGACGGTCGTACCGCGCCGGCACCGCGCGGAAACGGTCGCGGGCGCGCACGATCGCCGGGACGAGAGCGGCCATGCGCTCCTTGTGCGACACGCCGTTCAGGCTGACGGCCGCGCCGACCTCTTCCAGGCTCAGCATATAGGCGGCGTCGGCGCTGCCCTTCTCGGTCTCGTAAGGCCGCGTCTTGAGCAGGAGCTTCATGAGGATGTCCTGCCCGAGCACGGCGCGCCAGGCGCTGCGGATGAGATCGCTGGAGTAGCTGCCGATCGACGAGTACCCGTCGCCCGAGGTGATGCTGATGACCGGCACGTCGTTGTAGCCGAGCTCGTCGAACTTGCTGCGGATGAGGTGCAGGTACTGGCCGAAGCGGCAGGGGCCGTTGGACGACGGCATCAGAAAGGCGACGTTGTCGCGGCCCTCGTCCTCGATGATGCGCAGGAAGTCGCCGATCGTGATCTTCTGCGGGTAGCACTCGTCGCCAGAGGTGACGCGGCTGCCCAGTTCGAGCGTGCGCTCGTCGGAGTCGCTGGTGACCCAGGCGTCGAAGCCGATGGAGCGGATGGCCGCCGCCAGCAGGTAACTGCCGCCGTAGGGCATCTGCGGCAGGTACAGGCGGCGGCCTTCGAGGCCGAAATCCTTGATCGCGCGCTTGAGCGGCGCGTCCTGGACGGGGTCGGGATGCGGTGCGGCTACGCCGCCCTCCACCCTAGCCCCGCTACGAGGGCTATTCGACGACACCGGCCACCACCTCAACTGGGGCGCAGGCGTGCTCACGTTCTTCGCCGGCCTGCGACCAC
>CAIOZS010000271.1 GCA_903862845.1 uncultured Thermoleophilia bacterium | reverse complement strand
CCGGCCCCCCGCAGCTCCTGGGCGACGCCGAAGGCGGTGCCACGGGCAGCGTCGCTGAACGTGATGATATAGACGTCGGGCGCGCCGGACGGCAGCGGCTGATCGCGCATCGCCAGGGCGATGCGCTCGAGGCCGCTGCCCCAGCCCACGCCCGGCGTGGGGGCGCCGCCGATCTGCTCGATGAGACCGTCGTAGCGACCGCCGCCGCCGACGCCGCTCTGCGCGCCGAGGCGGTCGGAGTTGAATTCGAAGGTGGTGCGCGTGTAGTAATCGAGGCCGCGTACCAGGCGAAAGTCGAGGTTCGGCTCCAGCCCCGCGAGCCTCACCAGCTCAAGGACCGTCTCGAAGTGCTCCCGGCACTCCGGGCACAGGTGGCCGGTGATGCGCGGCGCCTCGTCGAGCACGGCGCGGCAGCTCTCGACCTTGCAGTCAAAGGTGCGCAGCGGATTGAGGTCGAGGCGCTCGAGGCAGTCGCCGCAGAGCTCGCTCTCGCGTTCGCGCAGGTAGCCGCGCAGCTTGTCGACGTAGGCCGGGCGGCAGGCGGAGTCGCCCATGCTGTTCATGTTGAGCGTCACGCCCTCGACGCCGAGCTCGACAAAAAGCGCGGCGAGCAGGGCGATGACCTCGGCGTCGACGGCGGGGGCGCCCGAGCCGATGGCTTCGACGCCGAACTGGTAGTGCTCGCGGAAGCGCCCGGCCTGCGGCCGCTCGTAGCGGAACATCGGGCAGTAGTACCAGACCTTCACTGGTTGCGGCCACTTGTGCAGGCCGTGCTCCACATAGGCGCGGCAGATGGGCGCCGTGCCCTCGGGGCGCAGGGTCAGCGAACGCTCGCCCTTGTCGGCAAAGGTGTACATCTCCTTGCGCACGATGTCGGTGGCCTCACCCACGCCGCGCTCGAAGAGCCCGGTCTCCTCGAACTCGGGCGTGACCATGTGCCGGTAGCCATAGGTCGCGAAGAGGCGCGCCGCCGTGGAAATCATGGCGTCGCGCCGCGCGGCCTCGTCGGGGAGCAGGTCGTAGGTGCCCTTGGGGGCACGGGACGCGCTCACCAGCGGTGTTCGGGGTCGTAGCGGAGCGGCGTGAGAAACGGATTGAGCGCCAGCTCCCGGCCCAGGGAAGTATCGGGGCCGTGGCCGCAGTGCACGGCCGCGTCGGGCGGGAAGCGCCGCACGAGCCCGGCGATGGAATTGAGCAGCGCGTCCATATCGCCGCCGGGCAGGTCGGTGCGCCCCACGCTGCCCTGGAAGATGAGGTCGCCGACAAAGAGATGCGTCTCGCCGAGGGCGAAGGTGTAGGCACCGCGCGAGTGGCCCGGCGTGGGGACGGCGAGCACCTCGATGGGCAGCGCCAGCGTCTGCTCGCCGCTGATCGTGACGGCGTCGGCCACCGGCTCGATATCGAAGCCGGCCATGGCGCCGAAGCCGCCATCGGCCATCTGCGAGGCGTCGAGGGCGCCGATGTACACGGGAATCTGGAAGTGCCGCGCCAGCGGTGCGACGCCGCCGAAATGGTCGAAGTGGCCGTGCGTCACGAGCACCGCGGCCGGGGCGAAGCCGAGCTCGGTGAAGGCCGAGATGATGACGCCGGCTTCGTCGCCGGGGTCGATGACGAGGCCGGTCTGGCCCTGCACGACGACGAAGCAGTTGGCTTGCAGCGGGCCGAGCGGGAGCGCGAAGACTTCGAGCGGATCAGCCATGGTGATACCTCGGACGGTCGGCGTTCGGCGCTGAGCCTATCAGACGGCGGCGAGGGCGGTCGACCGCGCCGCCGTCATCGTCGCGCTGCGCTGGGGAAGGGGCGCTCAGGGGGGCGCTCGGCAAGCAGGCCGCTGCTCGCACGGGGTGGTAGAGCCACCCCTACCTCGCAGCGGCCGCCTCACGAGCCCCCCTTCGCATCCCCTTCCCCAGCTCCGCTCGCGCGTCCAAAGCGCCGGGCGCACGGATCGCCGCCGTCTGACCTTCTGCGGCCTGTCCCTGTACGTGCCACCGGGGCGGAGCGCCTGCGGCGCCGCCCCGGCCGCGCCGGCCCTCCGAGCCGATGGATTCCCTGACATTGAGCAACGCCGAGCCTTCGCGCACGAAGACGCGCCGCAAACCAAGGCCCTCGCAGTCGCCGACGTGCCTTGCATCCCCACGCGCTGCCCCGACGCTGGATGAAGTGCGAGTCGGGCTCGGAATCCCAGTCGGCACATCCTGGGTGGTCATGCCAGCGCCTTGGGCGACCGATCGGCGTCCCACAACTGGCGTCGATTCCATCCAGTACGCAGTCCGCATATGCCCCACCCGCGCGCCCAATGGACTCACTACGCAGAAGAACGTAGGTTGCTGTCCCAGTGATACGCACGCTGCATACTCATTGTTAGAACGACGAAGACCGCGGAGGTCGTCATGCAGATCAAGTTCGTCAGCGTCATGGTCAAGGACCAAGAGCGCGCGCTTCAGTTCTACACGGATGTTCTGGGATTCACGAAGATGGCGGATCTTCCGGTTGGCGAGTCTCGATGGCTCACAGTGACCTCGCCAGACGGCGTGGACGGCGCGGAACTCGTGCTGGAACCGATGGGGTTCGCGCCGGCGCAGGCCTATCAGAAGGCGTTGTTCGACGCGGGTATCCCGGCAACGGCGTTCATCACGAGCGACATCGGCGGCGAGTTCGAGCGCCTCAAGTCGGCTGGCGTCACGTTCCGGGGAGAGCCAGTGGCCATGGGCCCCATCACCGGCGTCATCTTCGAAGACACCTGCGGGAACCTCATCCATCTGGTCCAGCCAGCGGTCTAACAAGCGCATCAACCTGACGCGCCCAACGGCTTCTGTAGTAACCTCGAGCCGTAGCCCCCGCAGGTTATGCGCGGTGCGTTGGGCGCAACGAATCAAGGAGGAACGCCAGTGGACGTGGTCACCTGGATCTTGCTCGGCACGCTGGCGGTCTACCTGGGTGCCGTGTTCTATGGCATGCGCAAAGGTATGAACGAGATCATTACAGCACTCTCGTCCATCGATCAGCGCCTGGCGCGCCTCGAGGGTGCAGCCGTTGCCAAACACGAAGAGGCCTCGCGGCCGTCCGCTGAGGGTTGACAGCGTCACCGGAACCACGTCGCGTGCGCCCAACAGGCGCGTCAACCTGACTCGCAGCAGGTCTGGGGGTGGATACTGGGGGCCAGACCGCTCGCAGGTTACGCGCGGTACACTGGTCCGACGAGATCGAACCGCAGTTCGGTTCGCAGCGTGGCACCGTGGCCTGATCGCGGGTAGGGTCGCGCGTGGAGGTTCCTCATGGTCGCGGCAATCGAGAACAAACGCGAGGCGATAGTTGCCCTGTGCCGCAAGTACGGAGTCATCCGGATGGATGTCTTCGGCTCCGTGCTGCGCGAGGACTACGAGCCGGGCAGGAGCGACGTCGATCTCCTCGTCGAGTTCGGGTCGCGTAACCCCTATTCGCTCGCTGACGCCTACTTCGACATGCTCGACGAGCTGCGCGATCTCCTCGGCGAACCGGTTGACCTCGTGATGGTCGGCGCCATCAAGAACCCCTACATCCTCGCGGATATCGAGCAGTCGAAGCAGTTGCTGTACGCCGCGCAGCGTACTCGCCTATCTCAACGACATCGTCGAAGCGTGCGACGCGGTCGCCGTCACGCTTCGAGGTGTGGACATCGCGACATATGCCGCCAACCGCACAACCCCGCCCGGCGGTCGAGCGTGAGCTCACCATCATCGGCGAGGCCGTCAATTCCATCTCACGGATCGACCCCGAGCTCGCCGCACGAATCTCGCACGGACGCAAGATCGTGGGCTTCCGCAATCAGCTCGTGCACGACTGTCCGGCGATCATTGACGATACGGTGTGGGCAATCGCGGACCGCGACGCGCCAATCCTGCGCGAGGAACGCAGCGCACTGATCGATGAGCTTCGCCGGGCGGACTAACAAAGGGATCAACCTGCCTCGCCAGAGCGTCGCGGCAAGGCATAGCCACTGAGTCTCGCAATCCCGGCTGAGCCGGCCACTCCGGAGCGGAGCAGGGGCAGGGGGATGCGAGGGAGGCTCGTGAGGCGGCCGCTGCGAGGTAGGGGTGGCTTTGTCACCCCGGGCGAGCAGCGGCCTGCTTGCCGAACGGAGCGAGCGTGGCGAGCGCCCCCCTGAGCGCCCCCTGCCCCTGCGCAGCGCCGTGGAGCGGCACATGCGAGCCGCGGGCGGCGTCAGCTGGAGACGACCCGGTAGGCGTCGTAGACCGTGTGGATGCTGCGGATGTTGGCGAGGATGTTGTCGAGCTGGCGCACGTCCCCCACCTCGAGCGTGAAGCGGTCACGAACGACGCCGTCGGGCAGCGTCTGCATGCTGCCTCCGACGATGTTGACGCCGGAATCCGAGAGCGTGCGCGCGAGGTCTTCGAGCAGGTGGTTGCGGTCGAGCGCCTCGACCATGATCTCGACCCTGAAGGCCATGCCGCCGAGGCCCTGCCAGTCCACCTTGGTGAAACGCTCGGGATTCTTCATGAGGGCGCGAGCGTTCTTGCAGTCGCTGCGATGGACGGTGATGCCCTTGCCGAGGGAGATGTAGCCGACGATGTCGTCGCCGGGGAGGGGCTTACAGCACTTGGCCATGCGGATCATGATGTCGCTCATGCCTTCGACGGCGATCCCGAAATCTCCGGAGAGGGCCTGCGGTTCGTCGGCGTCCTGAGCGGGACGCGTGGGCAGCATCTCCGGCGGCGGCGTGGCCTCCTTCATCGTTCCCGAGGCCAGCATCACCTTGTTGGCCACGGCCTTGACGGGCACGCGGCCCGAGCCGATGGCCACGAACAGGTCGTCGGGCTTGGCGAACCCTATCTCCTTGCAGATCTGCCCGAAGACCTTGGAGGCGAGGATCTTATGGGCGGGCAGGCCTTCGCGACGCAGCACCTCCTGCAGGAGGTCGCGACCGGAACGCTCGCTGTCCTCGCGCTGCTCGCGGCGGAAGTGCTGGCGGATCTTCTGGCGCGCCCGCGTCGTGTTGACGATGTCGAGCCAGTCGCGGGACGGCCCGTGGCTCGACTTGCTGGTGATGATCTCGACGATGTCGCCGCTGCTCAGCTTGGTGTGCAGCGGCACGATGCGGCCGTTGACCTTGGCGCCCACGGTGTGGCTGCCGACGTCGGTGTGCACGGCGTAGGCGAAGTCGACCGGCGTGCTGCCCGCGGAAAGGCTCTTGACGTCGCCTTTGGGCGTGAACACGAAGACCTCGTCCTCGAAGAGCTCGACGCGCAGCGTATCCATGAACTCGCGCGGATCGCCCGTCTCTGACTGCCACTCCATCATCTGGCCCAGCCAGGCCAGCTTGTCGGGGTCGCGCTCGCCGCGCTCTTTGTAGAGCCAGTGCGCGGCGACCCCGAACTGGGCGGTCTGGTGCATGTCGAAGGTGCGGATCTGGATCTCCAGGGGCTTGCCGCCCGGGCCGATCACCGTGGTGTGCAGCGACTGGTAGAGGTTGAACTTGGGCATCGCGATGTAGTCTTTGAAGCGTCCGGGGATGGGCTTCCACACGGAGTGGATGATGCCCACGGCGCCGTAGCAGTCCTTGATGGTCTCGACGAGCACGCGCAGGCCGGTGAGGTCGAAGATCTCGTTGAACTCCTTGCCGCCGCGGCTCATCTTCGTGTAGATGGAGTAGAAGTGCTTGGCGCGGCCGCTGATATCGGCGGCGATGCCGGCCTGCTCGAGCTCGGCGCTCAGAAAGCCGGCCGCCTCGTCGACGTAGTCCTCGCGATCGGCGCGCCGCTGCGCCACCCATGTCTGGATCTCCTGGTACTTGCGCGGGTGCAGCGAGGCGAAGGCGAGGTCCTCGAGCTGCCACTTCATCTTGTGGATGCCCAGGCGATGAGCCAGCGGCGCGTAGACCTCGAGCGTCTCCTTGGCCTTCTGGATCTGCTTCTGCTTGCTGAGATAGCAGAGGGTGTGCATGTTGTGCAGACGATCGCAGAGCTTGATGAGGATGACGCGGATGTCGGTGGCCATGGCGACGATCATCTTGCGGTAGTTCTCGGCTTGCTCCTCCTCCTGGGAGGTGAAGTGCATCTTGGTGAGCTTGGTGACCCCGTCGACCAGCATGGCGATCTCGTCGCCGAACTGGTCCTCGATCCAGGAGAGCGGCGTGCCCGTGTCCTCGACGACGTCGTGCAGCAACGCCGCCGCCATGGTGACCGAGTCGAGCTTGAGCTCGGCAGCGTTGAGGGCCGTGCCCACGGGATGGTGGATGTAGGCCTCGCCGCTCTTGCGGCTCTGCTGGCCGTGGAGGACGCAGGCCGCGACGAACGCCCGCGTGATGAGCTCACGGTCGGGGTCCGGGTTGTAACGGGCGATGGCCCCGAAGAGGTCGTCGAGAAGCGGGCGGTACTTGCCCGGGACCTGCGTCAGATCCCGGCTGTCAGGCAGGTCCTCAGGAAGTCGCTTGTCTGAAACAGTGTGTGCCATGCCCTGTACGTGTCGGTGTGGGTGACATCGACCTTACCCTGCGGCCGCACAAGATGGTAGCCGCCGGAGCCGCCTGGGTGCAGGAGGCCGGCGTCGCGGAGCGCCCTCAGGGCAGCCGCCGCGGCGCCGGCCGAGCGCAGAAACGGGTCTCCCCCAAGAAGTTGCTGCTCGAGCGCTTCGTCAAAGCGGCCGCCCGCGGCGGCGAGGATGCGCCAGGCGCGCCGCATCGCCGCATCGAGGTCGAGCTCGGCGGCCGCGACCTGCGCGGCGAAGCCCGCCTCTGCGCGGCCCCAGAGCGCGTGCACCCACGCCTCGGGCGCCGCGGCCGCGACCGCCGCGAACAGGCGGCGCGTGAACGGCGGGTCGAGGAGCACGACGTGGGCGAAGGCCGCCGCCCACTCCGGGTGCGCGGCCACCACGTCGTAGCTCGTCATCACGAGATCGGCGCCGGCCGGCGCTTCGCCGAGCCGGCCGGCGCACGCCGATTGCACGTAGGCGGCCCGCCGCGCGAGCTGCGGCGAGAGCACGTCGGCACTGAGCAGCGGGCGGCGGCGGGCGACGTCGGCGACAAGCACCAGCACGCGCTCGCCGCCGGCCGCCAGCGCGGCCAGCGCCGAGACGGCGGCGCGGTCGCGGCGGTCCACGAGGCGGCCGTCCCGGCGCGCCTCCGCGAGCGCAACCGACTCGTCGGCGCCCTGCCACGACGGACCCTCGAGCAGCTCGTCCCACAGGGCGCCGCCGGTAAGCCGATCTGGGCACGACAGGTCGCAGGCGGTCGTGCACAGGTCGCGGCCCGGCGCGGCGAGCCGGTGCAGCGCCCTGACCTCGGCCTGGGCGCTCACGGCGCCGTTGTACTCGTTCTTCGAGAGACCCAGCGGCACGTCGAAGCGCCCGGGCTCGGTAAGCTCCTGCAACTTGTCGAAGTTGAAATGGATCGCCTGGCACGTAGCGCCGTCACAGCGCACGCGGTATTGCGCGTGCCGGTGGTCGCGGGTGAGACGCGGCCCCACTACCTCCGCCCCGTGGAGCAGAAGCGTGACCTTGCGATTGCCGAAGCCGTGCGGAGCAAGAAGCTCCAGCTCGTCGGCGAGCCCGAGAGTGAGATCGTGGCCGCCGACGACGGCGTCGACGGGCTGCGTGCGCACGAGATCGGCCGCGCTGAGCACCGCCGCCGCCTGCGCTACGAAGGCCTCACGAAAGGCGGGGATGTGCTCGCGCCGCAGCCGCAGGCCGCAGGCGGCGCGATGCCCGCCGAAAGAAAGAAGATGCGTGGCGCTGCGTTCGACGGCGCCGAGGAGGTCGAAGCCCGGGATGCTCCGCCCGGAGCCCTTGGCCTCGTCGTCTCCCTCGCTGAGCAGGATCGTGGGGCGGTTGAAGCGTTCGACGACGCGGGAGGCGACGATGCCCACGACGCCTTCGTGCCAGTCGCGCGACGACAGCACCAGGGCCGGGGGCAGCGGGTCGGGCACCATCTCTGCGGCGGCGGCCAGGATCCCGGCCTCGATCGCCTGGCGGTCCTGATTGAGCTCGTTGAGGCGCAGGGCCAGGGGCAGCGCCGTCTCGCGGTCGGCGCAGCCCAGCAGCTCCAGCGCCAGTGAAGCGTCTTCGAGGCGACCAGCGGCGTTGAGCCGCGGCGCCAGGCGAAAGCCGACGGTGCCGGCGTCGACGCCGTCGGCCTTGACCCCGGCGACCTCCATCAGCGCGGCCAGCCCGGGGCGCGGCGAGCTGCGCAGGCGCCCCAGGCCGATGCTCGCCAGGACGCGGTTCTCGTCGACGAGCGGCACGATGTCGGCGATGGTGCCGATGGCGACCACGTCGCTGAACTGCCGCAGGGCGAGTGGAACCTCGACGCGATCTCCCGCAGGCTCCGCGAGAAGTGCGTGCGCGAGCTTGAAGGCGACGCCGACGCCGGCGAGCTGCGGGCACGGGTAGCCGGGAAGTTTGGGCGTCACGACGACGCAGTCCGGCGGCGGGCCCTCCATCTCGTGATGATCGGTGACGATGACGTCCATGCCGAGCGCGCCGGCACGGGCCACCTCGGCGCGCGCGCTGATGCCGCAGTCCACCGTGACGAGCAGTTTGACGCCGCCGGCCGCAAGCTCTTCGACGGCGGCCGTCGAGACCCCGTACCCCTCAGAGAACCTGTTGGGCAAATACGAGCGCACGTCGGCGCCGAGCTCCTCGAGGACGCGCACCAGCAGAAACGTCGCCGTGATGCCGTCGGCGTCGTAGTCGCCGTGCACGGCGATCGGCTCGCCGCGCTGCAGCGCCTTGTCGAGGCGCCGGCGGGCGGCGGCCATCCCCGCCATGAGGTACGGGTTGTGGACGCGGTAGTCCGGGTGCAGAAAGGCCTGCGCCGCGGCGGCGTCGCCGTACCCGCGGCGCACGAGGACCTGCGCCATGACCTCGCTCACGCCGAGCTCCGCCGCGAGGCGGCGGACGTCGGCGTACGAGACGGGCGCGATGCGCCAAGAACCGGGATCGTTCACGAGTACCTCACCGCGTGAGTGTACCGCGGCGGGCCGACAGATAACGGCGCGGCGGCGAGGTCAGGACGCGGTAGGCGGCGGGGTCTCCGTGGCGGTCGCATCGGGCGCGGCCACAGAGTCCGGCTCGGCAGAGGCATCCTGTTCGGTGGCCGGCTCCGACGCGGCGGAGGCGTCCGGCTCGTCCGCGGCGGCGGCCTCGTCGACTAAGGTCGCGTCCGCCCCGGCGTCGTCTGGGGGCATCGCGTCCGTTGCGGGCGTCTCGGCCTCGGGCGCGGCGCCGGTCACTGCCGTCTCGGCCTCGGGCGCGGCGCCGGTCACTGCGGTCTCGGCCTCTCCCGTCGCCGCCTCGTCGATGGCGCCTGCGTCCGCGGCCGCCGAGGCGAGTACGACGCTGGTCACCGCCGTCTGCTCCCCAGGCGTCACGTCGACGACGGCGGCCGCCTCGGGCACGGGTCGTGGCAGCCTGGCCTCGGCGGCCCGCAGCCGCTCGTAGGTGCCCTGCAGCTCCTTCTCGAGCTTGCGCCGCGCGGCGACCGCGCTCGACTGAGCGAGCAGCGCCGCGACCAGCCCGGTCACGAAGACTACGCCGGCGGTGACGACCGCGACCCATAGCAGCGAAACCGCCGTCCAGGTGCCGGCGACAAAGTCGATATCGAAGAGCAAGCCGTTGTTGACGGCGCCCAGAGCCACGAGCAGCAGAGCCACGACAACGAGGACTATGAGAGCGTTGCGCACGATGCGGCCTCCTGGGCGCGGGTTCCGAGGGCGAGTATAGCAACCGGCGGCCGCCCGGCACAGGCGCCGTCGCACGCGCCGGCGGCCGCCCTACAGCCGCTCGATCTGGGCGTCCTTGCGCGCCGTGACGATCCACCTGTCGAGCGCCGCGGAGCGCCTCCGGCCGGTGAGACCGTCCTCGATCTGGGCGCGCACCTCGGCAAACGAGGCCACACGTCGCGGCCGGCGCGCCAGGACCTTGAAGACCCAGGTGCCGCCCGGTCCGGCAACCGGCGCGGAGATCTGGCCCACGCGAAGGCGGCCGACGGCCTTGCCCAGCGGCCCGGGCAGCGAGCGCGGATCGAGCCACCCGAGCATGCCGGCGGCGTCCTTGATCTGTGGGTCGATGCTGAACTGCCGCGAGACTTCTTCGAACGGGCGACCCTGGCGAAGACGTTTGATGGCGTTGCCGGCGATCCCGGCGTTGCGCACGACGAGGGCGCCGACGTTGGTCGCGGCCGGCTCGGTGAACAGGCCGGCGCGCTTGCGCACGTAGAAGCGTCGCGCCGCGCCGGGAGCGGCCTTGATCTGCGGAAAGCGAGCGTCCTGGACGGCCTCGCGAAGCACCCCGGCGCGGAGGCTCTCGCGGAGCTGAGACTCACTCATCGCGGCCTTCTTCAGCGCAGACTTGAAGGCGGCGTCGCCGCCGAGCTGCGTGCCGACCGCAGCCAAGCGGCTCTCGACCTCGGCTTCGTCCGCGGCGACGCCAAGCCGCTCAGCCTCAGCGCGCACGAGCTCGCGGTCTATCGCGGCGTCGAGCGCCTCGCCCGCACCATCGGCGACGCCCGAAAAGCGCGCTTCCGCGCGGGCCAGATCGACGGCGCTCTGGTGGATCGCCGAACCGTTCACGCGCGCAACGACGGCGTCGGGACTCACGCTCGCGCCGCCGTGAGCGCCGCCGTTGCCGCAGGCGGCCAGTCCGGCGACGGCGACAAGCGCCGCCAGCACAAGGAGGATCCAGACTCTGCGCAGCGTGAACGTCATGGCCTCAGGATACTGCGGATGGAGGCCCGGCGCAGACCGGCGCCGGATCGTGCGGCGCCGCTCAGGCGGACGCGGGCGGGCTGGCGCCGGCGAACGGCTCGCCGGCCACGGAGCGCTCGCCGTCTTTGAAGCGCGCCGGGAAGTAGCAGGCGACCTCATGCCGCTCGCCGGCATCGCCGCCGGTGCTCACCAGCGCGGGCATCGCGGCGGTGCAGTCCTCCTGCGCACGCGGGCAGCGCGGGTGGAAGACGCAGCCCTTGGGCGGGTTCGCCGGGCTGGGCACGTCGCCCTCGAGGATGATGCGCCGGCGCGCGCGTTCTGTGTGTGGGTCCGGGATGGGCACGGCCGAGAGGAGCGCCTCGGTGTAGGGATGCTGCGGCCGGTCGTAGAGCACAGCGCTGTCCGAGATCTCGACGATCTTGCCGAGATACATGACGGCCACGCGGTCGGAGGTGTGCTTGACCACCGAGAGGTCGTGGGCGATGAAGACGTAGGTGAGGTCGAACTCGTCCTGGAGGTCCTCGAGCAGGTTGATGACCTGGGCGCGGATGGACACGTCGAGGGCGCTCACGGGCTCGTCGCAGATGATGAGCTTGGGCTGGAGCGCCAGGGCGCGGGCGATGCCGATGCGCTGGCGCTGCCCGCCCGAGAACTCGTGCGGGTAGCGCTCGGCGTGCTCGGTGCTGAGCCCGACGATCTCGAGCAGCTCGAAGACGCGCTTCTTGCGCTCGGCCTCGGTGCCGACGTTGTGGATCTTGAGCGACTCGCCGACGATGTTGCGCACGCGCATGCGCGGGTTCAGCGAGGCGTACGGGTCCTGGAAGATGATCTGCATGTCGCGGCGCAGCGTCTGCATCTGCGCCCGCGAGGCGGCCATGATGTCGACGCCTTCGAAAATGATCGTGCCGGCGGTGGGGGCGATGAGGCGCAGCACCGCGCGACCCGTGGTGGACTTGCCGCAGCCGCTCTCGCCGACCAGGCCGAGAGTCTCGCCTTTCTCGACCGAGAAGCTCACGCCGTCGACCGCGTAGACCTGGCCGGTGGTGCGTTTGAGGATCCCCGACTTGATGGGGAAGTGCTTCTTTAGCCCTTTGACCTCGAGCAGGCTCATTTGGCGTACTCCTGGAAGTGCGGCAAGGAAGCACGCACCTCGCGGCGCTCGTCCTCGGGGATCCAGCAGTTCACGCCGTGCTCGGGCCCGACGATCTCGAGCGCCGGCCACTGGTTGCGGCAGGTGGGCCGCTCGTAGAGGCAGCGCCCCACGAACGGGCAGCCGCTGGGCAGGGCGATGAGGTCGGGCGGCTGCCCCTTGATCGGCGTGAGCCGCGTCTTCTCGGTCTGGTCGAGCCGCGGCAGCGAGCCGAGCAGCCCCCACGTGTACGGGTGGTGCGGGTTATAGAAGATCTCGTCGATGCCGCCGTACTCGACGGTGCGGCCGCCGTACATGACCATCACCTTGTCGGCGATCTCGGCGACGACGCCGAGATCGTGAGTGATGAGGATGACGCCGCTCTCGTAGGCCTGCTGCATCTCCTCGATGACGTCGATGATCTGCGCCTGGATGGTGACGTCGAGCGCGGTGGTAGGCTCGTCGGCGATGAGGATGTCGGGGTTGCAGCTGATGGCCATGGCGATCATGGCACGCTGACGCATGCCCCCGGAGAACTCGAAGGGGTACTGATTGACGCGCTTCTCGGCGTCGGGGATGCCCACGCGGTCGAGCAGTTCGGCGGCCATCTTCCACGCCTCGCCCTTGCCCTTGTCCTGGTGCAGGATGATGGCTTCGGCGATCTGGTTGCCGATCTTGAGCACCGGGTTGAGGCTGGTCATCGGGTCCTGGAAGATCATCGCGATGTCGTTGCCGCGGACCTGGCGGATCTCCTCGTCGCTGAGCTTGCGCAGGTCGCGGTCACCGAGCATCAGGGAACCCTCGACGATCTTGCCCGGCGGGTCGGGGATGAGCCGCATCAGGGACAGCGCCGCGACCGTCTTGCCCGAGCCGGACTCGCCGACGATGCCCAGCGTCTCTTTGCGGTCAAGCGTGAAGCTCACGCCGTTGACCGCCTTGACCACGCCGGCGTAGGTGAAGAAATGGGTCGAGAGACCGTCGACCGTGAGCAGTCGTTCGCCCATGCCTATTCCTTGAGCTTGGGGTCGGTGGCGTCGCGCAAGCCGTTGCCGAACGAGATGAAGCCGAACACCGTGATCACCAGGAAAACGCTGGGGAAGGTGAGCATCCACCAGCTTCCGGCGGCCAGGTAGCTCAGGTAGTCGGCGATCATCTTGCCCCACGAGGCGTTGGGCGGCTGGATGCCGATGCCGAGGAAGCTCAGCGCCGCCTCAGTGACTATGGCGCCGCCGATGCCCATGGCGATGGCCACGTACACGGGCGCCATGGTGTTCGGCAGCACGTGACGGAAGATGATGCGCAGGTCGCTGGCGCCCTGGGCACGGGCCGCCTCGACGTACTCCATGGCCTTGACGCTGAGCACCGAGCCGCGGTTGAGGCGCGCGTAGGTGGCCCAGCCCAGGATGCCGATGGCGATGAACACGTTCCACAGGCCGGGACCGAGCACGGTCATGATGAGCAGCACGAAGAGGATGTACGGGAAGGCGAAGAAGACGTCGGCTGTTCGCATGATCACCGAGTCGACCCAGCCCCCGTAGTAGCCCGAGATCGGCCCCAGGATGAGGCCGATGATCAGCGCGATGGCAACGGCGATGACGCCGACCAGCATCGAGATGCGCGTCGCGACCAGCACCCGCGAGAACACGTCGCGGCCCAGGTAGTCGGTGCCGAACGGGTGCGACCAGGACGGCGGCGAGCCGAGGCCCTTGGGCGAGAGCGCGTAATTGACAGCGTTGGGGTTGTAGGGCGCCAGGTAGCCCTTGGGCGTGAAGCTGGCGATCTCCTCGGTCATGCCGACGGCGAGGAACACGATGATTATGCACATGCCGACCACGGCCAGGTGGTTGCGCTTGAGGCGCCGCCAGGTGTCGGCCCACAGGCCGAGCGGCTTGCGACCCGAGTACTTGTCCTCGATGAGGTCGAGCTCGCTGACCGTGCTGATGGTGAGGTCTTGGGTGACCTGGCTGCCACTGGTGTCGCGTTCGGCCACGGAGCTCAGCCTTCGAGCCGGATGCGCGGGTCGACCCACGCGTAGCCGAGGTCGACGAACAGGTTGGCAAAGACGTAGACGAGCGTGGCGAAGAGCACGCCGCCGGCGACGACCGGCAGATCGCGGGCGCCGATGGCCTGGTAGATCATGAGGCCGATGCCGGGCCGCGCGAACACCGTCTCGGTGAGGATGGCGCCACCCATGAGCGCGCCCAGGTCGATGCCGGCGATGGTCATCACGGGGATGACGGCGTTCTTGAAGGCGTGCTTGGTGACGACCTTGCGCTCGGAGAGGCCTTTGGCGCGCGCCGTGCGGATGTAGTCGCTGCGGATGACCTCGAGCATCGAAGCGCGCTGCATGTACGAGATGTAGGCCACCTCGATCAAGCCCAGGGTGACGGCGGGAAGGATGAGCGAGGCGAAGCTGTTCCAGTTGGCGGGGATGATCCAGAGGACGTTGTCGCCGGCGCCGATCAAAGGCAGAAGGTTGAGCTTGAGCCCGAAGAACCACTGCATGAAGAGGCCCAGGACGAAGACCGGGATGCCCCAGATGATGAGCGCCGCCGTGGTCAGCGTCGTGTCCCAGAACGTGTATTGGCGCAGCGCCGAGTAGATGCCGAGCGGGATGCCGAGGAGCTCGATGAGCACGGCCGCGAGCGCCAGCTGGATGGTGTTGGGCGCGTTCTCCCAGATCATCTGGAGCACGGGCTTCTGGAGCTGGTACGACTCACCGAGGTCGCCGTGGGCGAGGCGCCCCACGAATTTGACGTACTGCACGGGGAGGGACCGGTTCAGCCCGAGCTGCAGGCGGATCGCGGCGATGCGCTCGGGCGTGGCGTTCTTGCCCGCCAGCTGCCGGGCGGGGTCGCCCGGGATCGCGAACATGATCAGGAACGTGATGATGGTGACGCCGATGAGCACGATAACGAGCTGGAACAGGCGTCTGACTATGTACGTGATCATGTGCGCACTCTACAGCATCTCCAAGCCCGTCTTCACCCCAAGGCGTATCGCGTGGCCGTGGCCGCGGAACGCGAGTGGCGGCCCGCCGCGCGAAACGCGGCGGGCCGCCACTGCTATGACTGCGCGCAGTCTAGGTACTCACGACTGCGTGCGCAACTCTCGGCTGGCTACTTCACCCACACCGTCCACATGTCGACGAAGCCCATCGGGTTGAACACGAAGCCGCCGATGCGGTTGTTGACCACGCGGAAGTCGCGGTAGTAGTACAGCGGCACCGCAGGCATGTCGGTGAGGATGAGCTTCTCGGCCTGCGCGTACAGGCTGTACCGCTGCTGGGCGTCCACGGTCGAGCGGGCCTGCTGCAGCAGAGCGTCGACCTGCGTGTTGGAGTAGAACGTGTAGCTGCCCGTGCGCGCCTGACTCGACTGGAACAGCGGGTACAGGAAGTTGTCCATCGACGGATAGTCGCCGATCCAGCCCATGCGGAACATCTGGCTGCCGCTGCCCTGGTTGCCCTTGGAGAGCTTGTCGAGGAACGTGCTCCACTCGAAGTTGCTGAGCTTGATGTCCAGACCGGCCGCCGTCCAGCCTGCCTGCAGCACCTCGCCGATCTTCTGGTGACCCTCGTCGGTGTTGTACCAGTAGTTGAGGGTGGGGATCGTGCCCAGACCGGCGATGATGGTCTTGGCATCCTCGGGGTTGTACTTGTAGGGCGACTGGTCGGCCCTGTAGCCGGGGATACCCTCGGGGATGTACCCGGTGGCGGGCAGCGAGACGCCCTCGTTGACGATGTTGATGACGTTGGTGGCGTCGGTGGACTCGGCGATGGCCTTGCGTAGATCGAGGTTGGTGCCGAGCGTCTTGTCGGTCATGTTCATGCCGATGAAGTAGATGGCAAGGTTGGGCCATTTCTTGGCCGACCATTCGCCCGACTTTACCTTGGGGTTGGCTTCAGCGGCCGCGACCTGGCCCGGAGGCACGACCGAGTAGTCGAGGCTGCCCTTCTGGAACTCGAGCCACACGGTCTGCGACTCGGGGATGATCGGCATGTGGATGTTGTCGACGTAGCCCGCCGCATCCTTGTTCCAGTAGCTCGGGTTCTTGACGAGCTCGACGGCCTGGTTGGCCTTCCAGGATTCGACCATGTAGGGGCCGGTGCCGATCGGCTTGAGGCCGAACGCCTTGGCGCCGACCTGCTTCATGTAGTCGACGGGCCACGCGGAAGCCACCGTGTGGCCGAGCGTCATGTAAAACTCGGAGAACGGGTACCGCAGCTTGACCTGGAGCGTGTAGGGGTCGATGGCCGTGACGCCGGTGAGGCCCTTTTTGGGGTCGACCTGGTAGCCGCCGTCGTCACTGCCCTCGACGGGGGCGAGGATGTACGACACGTAGGACTGGTTCTTGGGGTCAGTGACGTAGTTCCAGCCGTTGACGAAGTCCTGCGCCGTGACCTCGCGACTCACGGGCGCCTGGAACATGACGCCCTTCTTGAGGTGGAAGGTCCAGGTCTGCGAGTCGGTGGTGTCCCAGCTCTCGGCGATGTTGGGCACGGCCCCCATTTCGCCCTTGTCGTTCATCTGGTACTTGACCAGGCCTTCGAAGACCTGATGGGCGACCTGCATGCCCTCGGACTCCTGCGCGTTCACGGGGGCGATGCTGACCGGGTTGGCGGTGAGCGGGAAGTTATAGGTGCCGCCCGGCTTGGGCGAGCTGGCGGCGCTGGGGCTTGCGCCGCCGCCGCTACTGCTGCTGCCGCAGGCGCCCAGCAGCAGGCCGGCGATGATGAGGACGCCGGCCAGGATGACCAGGCCGCGCCATCTCGTGGTGGGTTTCTTCATGGTGACCTCCTTGGATTGACCGAAAAATGTCCCCCCGGCGTCCCCCCCACGGGCCGCTGTCGAAACGGGGGGCCTGGACACGCATGTTCAGCCTCTCGTACGCACCTCCCGTTGCGCTCGTGAGCACTGCGATGACTGCGGGAGCGAGCCGGCTGCGACGCGACGCGGCACTGTCAGCCGATCCGCCAGACCAGCAGGAACGACGTGACGAACCAGGCGACGCCGCAGATGATGGTGTAGCGCGTGAGGTTGCGCTCCATCACGCTGGCCGACGAGGCGAACGAAAAGCCGGTGATGCTGGCCATGCCGGCGTCCTTGCCGGAGTGGATGAGGATAAGCACGATGAGAAGGACGCTCTCGATCAGGAAGATAGCGGTCAGCACTGCGTTCAGCACGGGTCTACTCCTCTGTGGCGCGGTCGTGGTCGCGGGCGTATGCGGACGTACCATTGTTGCACCTCGGCCGCCGATGGACAACAGCGCCGCCGCGAGCGGGTATCACGGGGAGGGCTCCAGGAGGTCGGCGCCGGTCATCTCAGGCGGCTGGACGAGGCCCAGCAGGGCGAGCGCCGTGGGCGCCAGATCGCACAGTCGCCCCCCTTCGCGCACGCGCGCTCCCTCTGCCGTCGCGATGAACGGCACCAGATTCGTGCTGTGTGCGGTGTTGGGGCTGCCGTCAGGCTCGAGCATGTGGTCGGCGTTGCCGTGGTCGGCGGTCACGAGGCAGACGCCGCCGAGGCGGGTCACCAGCTCCACGACCCGCCCCAGACACTCGTCGACGGCTTCGAGCGCCGCCACCGCCGCGGAGATCACGCCGGTGTGCCCGACCATATCGGCGTTGGCGTAGTTCACGACGGCAAAGGCGAAGTCGCCGCCGGCAAGCGCGGCGAGCAGTTCGTCGGTGACGCCGAAGGCGCTCATCGCGGGCTTGTGGTCGTAGGTGGGCACGTCGCGGGGGCTCGGCACGAGAATGCGCGTCTCGCCCGCGAACGGCGCCTCGACGCCGCCGTTGAAGAAGAAGGTCACGTGCGCGTACTTCTCGGTCTCGGCGACATGGAGCTGGCGCAGCCCATGGGCGGCGAGCACGTCGGCGAGCACGTTGATGGGGTGCTCCGGCGGAAAGGCAACGGGCAGGCCGAGCTCCTTCTTGTAGCTGGTCATGGTGACGAAGTCGACGGCCGGCGGGTGGGAGCCGCGGTCGAACCCGGCGAAGCCGGGCTCCGCGAAGGCACGCGTGAGCTCGCGGGCGCGGTCGGGGCGGAAGTTGAAGAAGAGGCAAACGTCGCCGTCGGCGACGCGCGCGTCGAGCTCCGCAGCCACCACCGTCGGGCGCACGAACTCGTCGCTCTCGCCGCGCTTGTAGGCGGCGTCCACCGCCGCCTGCGCGTCGGCGGCGAAGAACCCCCGACCGTAGACCAAGGCGTCGTAGGCGAGCTTGACGCGGTCCCAGCGCGTGTCGCGGTCCATGGCGTAATAGCGGCCGCTGATCACGCCGAAGCGGCCCACGCCGAGCTCGTCCATGGTCTGCTGGATCTCGGCGAGATAGCCCTTGGCGCTGCGCGGCCGGGTGTCGCGGCCGTCGAGAAAGGCATGGACGACCACGCTGCTCACCTTCTCGCGAGCGGCCAGCTCGAGGCAGGCCTTGAGGTGACCCATGTCGCTGTGCACGCCGCCGCCGGACACCAGGCCCATGAGGTGCAGCGTGCGGCCGCGGCCGGCCGCCTTGGCGCACGCCTGCACGAGCACGCGATTTCTGAAGAAGTCGCCGTCCGCGATCGCCTTGCTGATGCGCGTGAGGTCCTGGTGGACGACGCGGCCGGCGCCGATGTTGAGGTGCCCGACCTCGGAGTTGCCCATCTGGCCCGGCGGCAACCCCACTGCCGGGCCGGATGCTTCTAGGGTGCCGTGCGGATGCTCGGCGACGAGCCGGTCGAAGACCGGCGTGCGCGCAAGGCTCACGGCGTTGCCGGGACCGGCGGGCGCGCAGCCCCAGCCGTCGAGGACCATGAGCACCACCGGACGCTGCACGCGGCCCGTCGGCGAGAGCGCCGGGTCGCCCGGGTCCGGGGTCGCAAAGCAATCGCCCGCAGGCGCACCCGGCGCCGCGCCGGCGACGTCCTCGCCGGTCAAGCAGGCGGCTCCACGAAGCGCACGATGCGGGCGAATTCCTCAGGGTCGAGGCTCGCCCCGCCGACGAGCACGCCGTCGATGTCGGGCTGCGCCATGAGCACGTCGATGTTGGCGGCCTTGACGCTGCCGCCGTAGAGGACGCGGACCCCATTGGCGGCGTCGCCGAAGCGCTCGCGCACGCGCCGCCGCACGAAGGCCACGGTCTCCTGGGCCTGCTCGGGCGTCGCCGTCACGCCGGTGCCGATCGCCCAGATGGGCTCGTAGGCGATGGCCACGAGCGCGAGCTCCGCAACGCCGATCTCGGCGAGGTCGGCGTCGAGCTGGCCGCCGACCTTGGCCTCAGTGCGGCCGGCCTCGCGCTCCTCGAGGGTCTCACCGCAGCACAGCACGGGGCGCAAGCCGGCGTCGAGGGCGGCGCGCACCTTGCGCGCCAGGTCGGCGTCGTTCTCGGCGTAGTACTGGCGGCGCTCCGAGTGCCCGAGGAGGACGTAGGGCACGCCCAGCTCGCCGAGCATCTGCGCGGCGAGCTCGCCGGTGAAGGCGCCCTCGACGGCGAAGTGCATCGTCTGCGCGCCGACGGCGACGTTGCCGCCGGCTGTGGCGGCCAGCGCCGCCTCGAGGCAGACCGAGGGCGGGCAGATGAGGATGTCGCGGTCGGTGACGCCGGATACGAGCGGGACGAAGGCCTCGCAGAACGCCTTCGTCTGGGCCCTTGTCTTGTACATCTTCCAGTTGCCCGCCATGAGCGGACGGCGCGTGCCAGCCATGGTCACTCCCGGTCCAGAAGGGCCTCGACGCCGGGAAGCGCCTTGCCCTCGATGAGCTCCATCGAGGCGCCGCCGCCCGTGGAGATGTGCGTGATGCGGTCGCCGAGCCCGAAGCGGCGCACGGCGCTGACCGTGTCGCCGCCGCCGACGACGCTGACGGCGCCGCTCGCAACGATCGCCGCGGCCACAGCCTTCGTACCGGCGGCAAACTCGTCGATCTCGAAGAGGCCCATGGGGCCGTTCCAGAAGACCGTGCCGGCGTCGGCGAGGCGCGCCGCGAAAGCGGCGCTGGTCGCCGGCCCTATGTCGAGCCCCATCTGGTCGGCCGGCATGGCGTCGGCCGGCACGGTGGAGGCCGGGGCGCCGGCCTCGGGAGCCGGCGCCACGACGATGTCCGCCGGCAGCTCGAAGACGCACGCGCCGGCGCGCGCCTGCGCGGCAATGCCGGCGGCCACGTCGAGCTTGTCGGCCTCGAGCCTGGAAGTGCCGACCTCGAGGCCGGCGGCCTTGAAGAACGTGAAGCACATGGCGCCGCCGACGAGGATCGCATCGGCGCTGCCGAGCATCTTCTCGATGACGCCGATCTTGTCCGAGACCTTGGCGCCACCGAGCACGACGACGAACGGGCGCGCCGGCTCGCCGAGCAGCGCGCCGAGCATCTCGAGCTCGCGGATCATGAGAAAGCCCGCCACCGCAGGCAGATAGTGCGTGACGCCTTCGGTGGAAGCATGCGCGCGGTGCGCGCTGCCGAAGGCGTCGTTGACGTACACGTCGGCGAGCGCGGCGAGCTGCGCCGCGAAGGCCGGGTCGTTGGCCGTCTCCGCGGCGTGAAAGCGCAGGTTCTCGAGCAGCAGCACCTCGCCGGGAAGCAGACCACTCGCGGCCGCCGCGACGGCCGGCCCGACGCAGTCGGCGGCCGTCTTGACGGGGCGGCCGAGCAGCTCGGCGAGGCGCGCCGCCACCGGAGCCATGCGCAGATCGCCAACGACCTGGCCCTTGGGCCTGCCGAGATGCGAGGCCAGCACCACCGCGCAGCCCTGGTCGAGCAGGTACGTGATGGTCGGCAGGGCGGCGCGGATGCGCGTATCGTCCGCCACCAGGCCGCCCTCGAGCGGCACGTTGAAGTCCACCCTCACGAGGACTCGCTTGCCGGCGAGCGGATAGTCGGTGAGCGAACGCTTCATGATGCCTGCAGCCTCCTTGGCTCCGCGGTCAGAGCACCCTCTGGACGAGGTCGACGAGGCGGCACGAATAGCCCCACTCGTTGTCGTACCACGAGATGCACTTGACCAGCGTGCCCTTGGCCATGGTGAGCGCCGGGTCGAAGATCGACGAGTGGCTGTTGCCGACGACGTCGATGCTGACGATGGGGTCCTCCTGATACTGGAGGATGCCCTTCATGGCCTCGCTCCCGGCGGCCGCCTTCATGGCCGCGTTGACCTCGTCGGCGGTGACCTCGGTCTGGAGCACCGCGACGAGATCTGTGGCCGAGCCGTCCGGCGTCGGCACGCGCAGCGCGAAGCCGTCGAGCTTGCCCTCGAGGTCGGGGATGACGAGCGCCACGGCGCGCGCGGCGCCGGTGGTCGTGGGGATGATCGACAGGGCTGCGGCGCGGGCGCGGCGCAGGTCCTTGTGCGGGAAGTCGAGCACCGGCTGGTCGTTGGTGTAGGCGTGGATCGTGGTCATGAAGCCCTTCTCGACGCCGAAGTTGTCGACGAGCACCTTGGCCATCGGCGCCAGGCAGTTGGTGGTGCAGCTCGCGTTGCTGATCACGTCGTGCTTGGCCTTGTCGTACATCTCCTCATTGACGCCCAGGCAGATCGTGACGTCGGGGTTCTTGGCGGGCGCCGAGATGATGACCTTCTTGGCGCCGGCCTCGAGGTGCTTGGCGGCGGCGGCGCGCTCGGTGAAGCGGCCGGTCGACTCGATGACGACGTCGGCGCCGAGCTCCTTCCAGGGCAGCTTGGCGGGGTCGGTCTCGCTGATCACGCGAATGCGCTTGCCGTCGATGATCAGGGCCTCGCTCTCCACCTCGACCGTTCCGCCGAACACGCCGTGCACGGAGTCGTACTTGAACAGGTGGCCCAGGGTCCTTGCGTCCGTGAGATCGTTGATCGCCACGAACTCGATGTCGGCGCCCTGCCTGAGCGCCGCGCGGATCACGAGCCTGCCGATGCGGCCGAAGCCGTTGACGCCTACTCTCACACTCATTTCACCCTCCCAAATCGGATAGTGCGCAAGCCTACCAGAGCGAGCCCCCCGCGGAGCGCGGCCTTACAGCGGCTCGGACGGCGCCGGACGCGCCAGCGTCGGGATGCGGCCCAGGAAGATGTTGCCCGTGCGCCCGTCGATGGAGAGCCACTCGCCGGCGCGCAGCTCGCCGCCGACCAGGCGCGCGGAGCCCTCGCGCTCGATCACCTCCAGGTCCATGCAGTCGACGACGGCGGTCTTGCCCAGGCGTTTGGCCGTCACGGCGGCGTGCGAGGTGGCCCCGCCGCGAGCCGTCAGGATGGCGCTGACCCGGGCGATCATGGCGATGTCTTCGGGCACCGTGTCCGGCCGCAGCAGGACGATGTTCTCGGCGGGCGCCTCGGCCAGCAACTGGTCGATCTGCGCGGCGTTGACGGCCACGCGCCCCGAGTAGGCGCCTCCGGCCACGCCCATGCCCACCGCAACCGGAGGTCCGTAGTTGGGTGAGGAGGTGTCGAAATAGGCCGCGTCCTTGGCCTGCTCCTGGATCATGCCGCGTTTCTGCAGCACGTACAGATCTTCCGCGGCCGGCGACTCGAAGGTGAACTCGATCTCCTGCGGGTCGAAGTCGCGCTCGACGACCAGCTCGCGGGCGACCGACAGGAGCTGCTCGTAGATCTCGGGGTAGTCCCGCTCCAGGGAGTGCTCGGTGCCCCGGTACGTGGAGCTGCCGAGCCGCTGGGCTTCGGAGATCGGCAGCGGGAACACCAGCCCGCCGACCAGGTCTTCGCCCTGGCTGCGCACGGCAAAGTCGCCAAACAGGCGCACCTGACGGCTGTACGGCTCGAACGGGTTGTGCGTGAAGGTCACCCCGGAGCCCGACGCGCGGCTCAAGTTGCCGAAGACCATGCGCTGTACCACGACGGCCGTGCCCCACTCCTCGGCCACGCCGGTGTACTCGCGGTAGATGCGCGCCGGCGCCGAGTCCCACGAGTCGAGGACCTTGAGGATGCAGGCGACGACCTGGTCGAAGGGGTCGTCGACGAAGACGATGCCCTCCTCGCGGGCGCGCAGCTTGTACGCCAAGGCGATCTCGCGCATCTGCACGGCCGTGAAATCGAGCTTCTGCCCGACCCCGAAGCGGCTCTTGAACTCCGCGATGATGGCATCGAAGAAGTCGCGGTCGATGCCGTCGGACATGGCCCACGACTGCAGAAAGCGCCGGTACCCGTCCCAGGCGGCCCACCCGAGCCGCGGTTCCGCGGCCAGTGCCTCCGCCAGCGCGTCGTTGAGGCCCACGTTGACGAAGGTCGTCATGAGACCGGGCATCGACATGGCCGCGCCCGAGCGGATTGACAGCAGCAGCGGGCGGGCCTGATCGCCGAGGCGCAACCCGGTCTGCCTCACCATCTGGCCCAGCGCCTGCCGCACGCGCTGGACGGTGTCGGCGTACAGAGGCCGGTACGACATCGCGGGCATCGCGCCGAACAGCTCGGTGGTGAGGATGAAGCCCTCGGGTATGCGCAGCCCGTACGACGCCATCTCCTTGAGCCCCAGACCCTTGTAGCCAAGGCTCAACCGGTCGTCGGTGGCGGCCTTGGGCTTGTGAATTGGCGACACCAAGCGCTCGGGGTCGTAGTTCATCATGCGCGTGAGCGCCTGGACACCGAGGCGCCCGTTGAGCATCGCGATCTGCCGCAGGGCGGCCGCCGCGTAGCGGTCGAGCGTCTGCATCCCCAAAGCCGACACCAGCACCTCGCGCAAGACCATCTCCGCGACCGCGTCCACCGACATGCCGCGCGCCTCGCACTGGCGCGGGTCGTTGCTGAGCACCGCATGAAGCACCTGGTCGTGGCTGAGGATCGAGGTCGTGGAGAGCTCGGTCACGCTGCTCACGAGAAACTGGAACACGTTCTGGTACTGGCCGAAGGTGAAGTTACGGCTGCTGAAGCTGGCGTCGAGCAGGGCCAGGTTGGCGCCCAGGGCGCGCGAATCGACGCCGTCGATCGACAGCGCCCGCTCAAAGCGCCCGATGGCCGTGCCCATACGGCGCAGCGAGGCACGGGTGACGTAGGGCTCCATGCCCTCGTCAACGAGATCCTCCAGGAGCCGGTCGACAAGGTTCTCCACGCGGAACGACAGGCCCAGCGCATCGAACTTAGGCTCGCTGTAATTGCCGTAGATCGAGGGGATGCCGGCAGCGATGTGCCGCTTCTGGTAGATGTTCTCGGTGGCCGCCGAGGGTGCCGGGCTCAGGATGATGGCCTTGAGGTCGCGCAGCACATCGAGGGCCGCGTCGAGGAGGCGGTCCAGGGCGGCCGCGAGCGGGCGCGCCTGCCACGCGGCCAGGGCGCGCTCGAAGCGGCGGCGCACTTTCGCCTCGAGCTGCCGATGCCGGCCGACCGCCGCGCCCACGTCGTCGGCCGCCAAAGAGTACTTGTGGGCGACCAACTGGTAGGTGCGCACGAGGAGGGCCACCCGGCGCCGGTCGGCGCCGGCGCCCGCTCCGTCGCCGGCCGCGGCGCCCGCGTCCTGCAGGTCGAGCAGGGCCTGGAGCGCGGCCGGGGTCAGCGTCAGGAGCCGGCCCAGCAGGTCGTCGACCTGCGGCGCGGCAAGCTGCTCCTGCAGGGCCAGAAGCGCCGCGTGAGGGCCCCTCGCCCATTCCGGCTCGCCGCGCACCAGCTCCATGGTGTTGGCGGAGAGAAACGGCTCCAGGCCCGAGGGCTCAAGGGTCGTCCAGTAGTGGAGCACGGCGCGGCAGAACGGCACCATGCGGTTCGACGACTCCGCGTGGAGCTGCTTGCGCAGGAAGTGCATGAGCGTGTCGCGACGCCCGCAGATCTCGTCGATCTGCGTGGACACGGCGCGCAGCTCGCCCTCGGCGCCGACCTCGTTGAAGTACACGGGGAGCGTGCGCAGCAGCTGCTTGGCGACGAAGTAGATGGGGCGGATGTCGGCGTCCAGAAAGCGCGTCACGTCTCGCTGAAAGAGGTCGGTGTCGGCGATGTAAACGCCGCCCAGGCGGAGCTGCACGTTGAGGGCCGCCGCCAGGCGCTCGTAGAGCGCAGGGTTGGATTCGATGATGTGCATCCAGCAGCGGATCTTCGGCAGATGGTAAGGATTGACCACGGTCTCCCACTCGTCGGTCGCTCCGCTGATCTCGGGATACTGGAACCTCCAGTAGAGGATGTCGGCGATGAGGTGGTCGACGGCCTTGACGTTGCCGGCCTCGCCGATGGCCACGCCGATGGCTTCGTAGCACTTGAAGCGCATGAGGAGGAACTGATTGTCGCGGTCGCGGAAGAACACCGTGAGACGGCTGAGGATCTTCTCGACGTCGAGGTGTCGGTCGGGATGAAGCATCTCCTTGACGACCCCGAGAAGGTCGGCCATGACCTCGTTCTGGCGATAGCCGAGGGTGTCGTCCTTGAGGAAGTAGAGGCACACGGCGAAGCGATCCTCGAGGTTCTCGACCTGGAACAGGCGGCCGATGGCGTCCCCCAGGACGTCCGAGAGCACAGGGTGCTGCTGCGGCGAGAGCAGCTCCTCATCCGGAGCCTTGCTCGCGCCGCGGATCAGCGCCGACAGGCGCTTGCCGGCGAGCAAGGCGAAGCGCTCGGCGATGGCCGCGGGATCGGTGAGGCCGGCGCCCTGCGCCGTCGCCCATGCGGGAACGTCGAGGCGCTCCTGCACGCGGCGGTAGCCGAGGAGGAGCACGCGGCGGTAGAGGTCGAAGAAGACCGCCGCCGGCCGCGGCCGCCGGCTCGCCCGCGCGACCAGGTCACGGAGCAGTGCGTCGCGCTCGAGAAAGGCCACCGGCTGCAGGGGCAGCAGCCGGACCAGGGACTCGGCGATCATCTCGAGACTGTCGTCGTAGGCGGAGCCGTGCGCTCCGTTCAAGGCGTCGGTGCACCACTGCAGAAGCCCGCGGAGCAGGAGCGAGGACTGCTCGACGGTGAGAGGCGCGTCGAACAGCCCGAGCACCAGCTCCGCGAGGAGCCCGAACAAGCTGGAACGGTCCGCGGCACGCTCGAAATAGGGCCAGTTGCGCAGCAGCGTCGTCTGGAAGCCCTCGACGAGCATGTCGGCGTTGCGGAAGGTGTGGAAGTACTCGTCCAGCGTCTCTGTGAGCGCAGCGCGCACGCCGTGCAGCCCTTGGACCGCCGCCTCGAGCGGCGCGTAGCGATCGGGGATGACGACCTTCTGCGCGGTTCTGCCGATATTGGCGCGCAGGGCGTCTGAATCGAAGGGTACGGGCGTCGTTCTCACGGTGACCCGAATGATACCTTGACGGCCGCCGGCAAGCGCACCCGGCGGCGCGGCGTCATGTCGTAAGATGGGCAGTGTCGAGCAACACGGGGGAGGACGGCAGGCCATGGGTGTGCAACGAACGCTCGGTATCAACGGGTTGGGCCGCATCGGCAAGCTGGTGCTCTGGTATCACCTGGGGCGCGACGATTTCGACCGCCTCGTGGTCAACGTGGGCCGGCCGGTGGGCACGTCGCTGGACGCGGTCGTCCAGTACATCGCCAAAGACAGTACCTACGGTCCCCTGCACCGCTTTCTGTACGGGCAGGCGGGCGTGCGGGACATCCGCGTGGTCGACGAGCAGCGCGGCCTGATCAGCGCCTACGGCAAGGAGATCGTCGTCCTGCGCGAGGCCCGCGACCCCCGTGACATCCCCTGGCGCGACCACGGCGTATCCCTGGTCGTGGAGTGCACCGGCACCTTCAGAGACCCGCATGCGGAGCCCGATGTTGCCCGAGGGTCGCTACGCGGTCACCTGGCCGCCGGGGCCCGGGTCGTCGTGCAGAGCTCCCCGTTCAAGAGCAAGCAGCAAGGTGCGCCGCTTCCCGGCGACGCGGCGATCCTCATCCACGGCATCAACGACTACCAGTTCGACCCGGCCACGCACCAGCTCATCTCCGCGGCGTCGTGCACGACCACGGCGCTGGCGCACATGATCCGGCCGCTGCTCGAGCGCGATCTCACGCGCAACATGATCACCGCCGGCATGAGCACGGTGCACGCGGTCACGAGCTCGCAGCCGGTGCTCGACGCCGTGCCCAAGGCCGGCGCCACCGACCTGCGCAAGACCCGCGGCGCCCTGGGCAACGTGGTGCTCACCTCGACGAACGCCGCCGCCGCGCTGGAGCAGGTCATGCCCGAGATCGGCCGCATCGGCTTCATGGCCGACTCGGTGCGCATCCCCACGCAGAGCGTGAGCCTCATCATCCTCAACGTGACCTTTCAGAGCGAGACGCTGGCCGACGGCACCGTGTCTGTCGAGCGCGACGTCATCAATGCCATCTACCGGGAGGCGGCAGACGGCGAGGCCAAGGGCCTGCTCGTGCTCAGCGACGAGCAGAACGTGTCCGCCGACATGCTCGGCGAGAACGCCGCCGTGGTCATCGAGGGCGTCGAGACGCACACGCGCACCGGCTTCATGGACCTGAAGGTCCCGCCGCGGACGCCCGGCGCGGACGCGGACTTCGAGACCGTGAGACTGCCACTCACGCACGTCAAGGTCTTCGGCTGGTACGACAACGAGATGGGCAGCTACACCTACCGGCTGGGCGAGCTGACCACGCGCGTCGCGAAGAGCATGTAGGACGCGCGGCGGCGGGCCGCGGGCAACGGCGTCAGGGATCGAGCTCGGCGGCGTGCACCGCGAGGCGCCGCAGGCGGTGATTCAGCGCCGATTTGCTCAGCGGAGGATGTGCGCGGCCGCCCAGCTCCTGCAAGCTCAGATACGGGTAGCGCAGGCGCAGCTCCGCGACCTCGCGCAGCGAGGCGGGCAGCGTCGCCCAGGCGGACGAGGCCATGAGACGGCGGGCGGCGGCGGCCTGCCGCTGCGCCGCCGCCGCCGCCCGCCGGGCGTTGGCCTCGTCGCAGTTGGCGAGCCGGTTCGCGCTCTCGCGCACCGTGCCCAGCACGGCGTGCTCCTCCCAGCGCAGGCAGCCCTCGTGAGCGCCGAGCACGGCCAGCAGATCGGCGGCCGTCTGCGAGCGCTTGCTGTAGCAGGCCACGTTGCGCTCGCGCTCCGCAAGCTTGAACGGCAGGTCGAGGCGCGCCAGCAGGCCGCACACCTGCTCCGCCAGCCCGCCGTTCTCGACGGTGAGCTCGACGTGCACCGGCGCCCCCGGCGCCGAGATCGAGCCGCAGCCGAGAAAGAGACCGCGCAGGAAAGCGATGAGACAGCAGCGCCGCTCGACCAATCGCCGCGGCACGGTCATCTGCACGCGCAGGTCGTCGGAGAGCACGCCGAGCTCGTTGAGGAGCTGCAGGTCGCGGGCTTCGTCGCCGAGGATCACCTCGTAGCGCAGCCCGAGCGGCGCGGCGTCCATCGTGCGCAGCGACGACTCGACGGCGAAGCCCTTGAGCATCCCCAGAACGTGGCGGGCCGTGGCCGGCAGGCCCAGCGAGACGCGCACCCCGAAGTGGCCGCCGGCGCCGATCTCGAAGACGCCGGCGCCGAAGAGGATGCCCGAGAGCTGCGCCCGGCGGCAGTGCTCCGCCACCGGGACGATGGTCCCCAGCTCGAGCTTGACGTCCCGGGTGAAGCCCACGGCGCTACCTCACCATGCGCAGGAGCGCCTGCGCCAGGCGCTCCGAGTCGTGGCGCACGACGTTGCTCTCGGCCGCCACCTGGGCGTGAATCACCTTGACGCCCGCCGCCCTCAGGCGGTCCCCGTCCACCGCCACGGGTCGAGCCCCGAGGAGCCGGTAGCTGGCGACCAGGTCGGCGGAGACCGGGGTGTCGTTGACCAGCACGGCGTCGATGAGTCCGGTGAGTCCGTGCCGCTGAAGCGCGTCGAGATGGTCGGCGGCCGTGTAGCCGTCGGTCTCGCCGGGCTGCGTCATGACGTTGCAGACGTACACCACCCACCCCCTGGTTTCTTTGATCGCGGCGCGGACCTCGGGGATCAGCAGATTGGGGATGACGCTCGTGTACAGGCTTCCGGGGCCGAGCACGACGAGATCGGCCCTGCGCAGCGCCGCAATGGCCTGCGGCAAGGGCCGCGGCGCCGAGGGCGTCAGCCAGACCCGCCGCGGAAGGCGCTCCGCGGCGGTGATCGTGCTCTCGCCGCTGACCTGGCCGCCGCCCTCGAGCTGCGCGTGCAGCACGACGTCGTCGAGCGTGGACGGCAGCACCCGGCCCCTTACCTTGAGGACGTGCGTGGACTCCTGGACGGCGCGCTCGAAGTCGCCGGTGACCTCGGCCAGCGCGACCATGAAGAGGTTGCCGAAGCTGTGACCCTGCAGACCGCCGCCGTCGGGAAACCGGTACTGGAACAGGCGGCTCATCATCGACTCGTCGTCGGCCAGAGCCACGAGGCAGTTGCGCAGGTCGCCCGGCGGCGGCATGCCCATGTCGCGGCGCAGCAGCCCCGAGCTGCCGCCGTCGTCGGCCATCGTCACGACGGCGGTCAGGTTGCTGGTGTGGGTCTTGAGGCCGCGGAGCAGCGCCGCCAGACCGTTGCCGCCGCCCACGGCGACCACGCGCGGCCCGCGTGCCAGCCGGCCGGCGGCGCGGATCTCGCCGGCCGTCTCGGGGCCGGTGCGCCGAAAGAGCAAGGCCTTGCGCGCTCCGATGAACAGCGCGATGGCGCCGAAGACGATGCCGTCGAAGGCCAGCAGCACAGCCGCCCAGTGCCTGTCGTGCAGCCAGCCCATGCCCAGGCCGCTCATGAGCTGCGGCGACCAGAGCACCCCGACGGCGAAGATCGCCGAGTAGACGAGCAGGACGCCGCCGACGCCCGCGAGCAGCAGCCAGCGTTTGATCCCGAGGCCGGGATACAGCCACTCGAGAGAGCGGCGCATCAGGCTCTCGTGATGTCCCGGTGGCGCACGACCGTGTAGTAGCCCTGCTTCTCGAAGCGCTCCCCGATGAGCTGCGCGATGGCCACCGAGCGGTGACGGCCGCCGGTGCAGCCCACGCCGATGGTGAGGTGCGCCTTGCCCTCCGCCGCGTAGCGCGGAAAGAGGAAGTCGAGGAGCGGGAACAGGCGCTCGAGGTACTCGGCGGTGCCCGCCGATTCCATGACGAAGTCGCGCACCTCGGCGTCGAGGCCGGTGAGCGGCCGCAGCCGCAGGTCGTAGTGCGGGTTGGGCAGAAAGCGCACATCGAAGAGCAGGTCGGCGTCGATGGGGATGCCGTACTTGTAGCCGAACGACACCACGGCGAACACGATGTTGGTGCGCCGTGTGTGGTTGATGAGGTCTTCGTTGAGGCGCGCCTTGAGCTGGTGGATCGAGGTGTCGCTGGTGTCGATCACCAGGTGGGCGCGCGCGCGCAGACCGGCGAGCAGCCCGCGCTCCTTGCGGATGCCGTCGATGACGCTGCCGCCCTCGGCCAGCGGGTGCCGGCGGCGAGTCTCTTTGAAGCGCCTGACGAGAGCCTCGTTGGAGGCCTCGAGGAAGACGAGCGTGTACTCCACGCCGCGCTCGTGCAGCTCGTCGAGGAGCACCTCGAGCTGGCTGAAGTACTCGCCGCCGCGCACGTCGCTGACGACGGCCACGCGGTCGACCTTGCTGCCCGTGCGGCGAAAGAGGTCGACGAGCGTCGGCACCAGCTCCGGCGGCAGGTTGTCGACGCAGAACCAGCCGGCGTCCTCGAACGAATCCATGGCCTGGGACTTGCCGGCCCCCGACAGGCCGGTGATGACGACGAACTGCAGAGCCTCGGTCACGCCGGCCTCCCCTCGCTCACACCAGTCTCCCCGCGGCGACGGGCACACCCTCGAGCGCCAGCAGGCGTTCCTTCCAGGCCGGGTCGTCGCCGTACTCGCCGAGCCGCCCGTCGTTTCTGACGACGCGGTGACACGGCAGGATCACAGGCAGCAGGTTGCGGGCCAGGGCCGATCCCACGGCGCGATAGGCGCTCGGGCGCCCCGCGGCCGCCGCCAGCTCCCGATAGCTCACGGCCGTGCCGTAGGGCACGCTCGCGAGCGCCCGGTACACGTCGCTTTCGAAGTCGGTGAACCCCTGAGCCGCAGTGTAAGCGTCGACGTCCAGCCCGAAGTCGACGCGCTCGCCGGCGAAGTACCGCTCGAGCAGGGCGGGCCAGCGGCTCGACGGGCTTCCCGGCGCCGCCTGCACCGCGGGGTCCGGCAGGTCCAGCCTGAGCGGGAACTCGCCGGCGACCACCAACCTGCCCACGCCGAGGTCGGTGACGTACCACTCCTCCCTGGCCGGCCCGCGGACCACGAAGCCGTCAGCCCCCTCTGTGAAGATGCGCATAGATCTCCCTCGCCACTTTGCCCGGCAGCCCCGGCACGCGCTCAAGCTCCTCGCGCGAGGCGGCGATGAAGCGCTCGGGGCTGCCGAAGTGCTCCAGGATGCGCCGCCGGCGCACGGGCCCGACCTGCGGCAGCTCGTCGAACACGGAGGCCTTGCGCAGGTCGGCGTCGCGCCGCTGCCTATGGTACGTCACGGCGAAGCGGTGCGCTTCGTCGCGGATGCGCTGCAGCAGCAGCGAGCCGGGATCGTCGGCGGGCAGCGGCAACGGGTCGCGGCGTCCCGGCACGAAGACCTCTTCGCGCTGCTTGGCCAGGCTGACGAGATCGAGCGACACGCCCGCCTCCCGCAGGGCCGCCTGGGCCGCCGAGAGCTGGCCCTTGCCGCCGTCGACCACGACGAGATCGGGCAACGTGGCAAAGCTCTCGTCGTAGTCGCCGGCGGCGGCGCGGCGCGCGAAGCGCCGGCGCAGCACCTGGTTCATCATGGCGAAGTCGTCCTGGCCCTGCACGTCGCGCAGCGCGAACTTGCGGTAGTGCGCCTTCTTGGCCACGCCGCCCTCAAAGACCACCATCGAGCCCACGACGTGCTGCTCGCCGAGATTGGAGATGTCGTAGCACTCGATGCGCAGCGGCAGGCCGTCGAGGCCGAGGCCGTCGCGCAGGCTCTCGAGCGCCTCGATGCGCGCCGTGCTGCGGCGCGCCAGGCGCTCGACCTCGGCCTGCGCGGCCAGCTCGGCGTTGCGCCGCGCGAGCTCGAGCAGGCGGCGCTTCGGGCCGCGCTTCGCGGCGCGCACGGTGACCCCGGCGCCGCGCCGCGCAGCCAGCAGCGCCGCCACGGCGGCGCTGTCCTCGAGCGGGGCGACCACCTCCGGCGGGATCGTCGATCCGTCCCAGTAGAGCTCGAGGAGGAGCTCTTCCAGGACCTCCGCCGGGTCGCGGCCGGCGGCGTTCTCAACGTACAAGGCCTGACGGCTCACGACGGCGCCGTCACGCACGCGAAAGAGCTGCACGTTGGCGCCCGGCTCGCCCTGGTGAAGGCCGATCACATCGAAGGCCTCGCCGCCCTCAATGCGCGCCACCTGCCGTTCGTGCACGTGCCTGACGCCGGCGAGCCGGTCACGCAGCGTCGCTGCCTTCTCGAACTCCTGCGCGGCCGCCGCCGCGGCCATCTCGGCGGCGATGCCGCGTTCGACGGCGCCGAGCCGGCCGCGCAGAAAGTCGACGGCCTGCTGCACGACCTCCATGTAGTCCTCGTGCGTGACGCGCGCGTCGCACGGCGCCAGCGAGCGCTTGATGAAGTACTGCAGGCAGGGTGAGCCGCTGGGGCGGCCCGGCTTGACCCCCCGGCACTTGCGGTAAGGGAAGATGCGGCCGATCACGTCGAGGGTGTCGCGGACCTTGCGGGCGCTCGAGTACGGCCCGAAGTAGAGGTTGCCGGGCACGTGCCGGCCGCGGAAGAAGCGCACCCGCGGCCACTCGTCGCGCAGCGTGATCTCGATGAACGGGTAGCTCTTGTCGTCGCGCAGGCGCAGGTTGTACGGCGGCCGCGATTCCTTGATGAAGTTGTCCTCGAGGAGGAGTGCTTCACCCTCGGAGGCCGTGACCACCCACTCGATGTCGCGCGCCTGGGCCAGCATCTCGGGGGTGCGCCCGTGCGGCGTGCCGCTACGCCGGAAATACGACGAGACGCGCTTGCGCAGCTCCTTGGCCTTGCCCACGTACAGGACCTCCCCGGCGGCGCCCATAAAGCGGTAGACGCCGGGCTGGTTGGGGATGCGCGGCAGGATGGCCCGCAGGCGCGCCGCGGCGTCGTGGGGCTGCACGGGATCGCTCATCGCGCCGATTGTACTTCGCGCGCGGCGCGCCGGCGCGCCGCCGGGCGGCCACGGGTGCCCGCCGACCACGGGCGCCCCCTCCTCCCCACGCGCGCCGCGCGACGCGCTCCCGCGGGAACCATCTCTCGCGTCGGGGCTGCGCACGCCGCTACACTGAGGCGTCCGCCCCTGCCCCGCGAAGGAGGCCGAAGATGCCCGCTGCCGCCCTGCCGCCCCAGAAGCAGATGACCGGGATGCTCGGACGCCCGGTGGCCGAGAACCCCATCGACCTCATGTTCGACGCCGTGTACGCGCACTACGGCCTCCCCTGGCAGTTCTGGAAGTGCGACGTCGCCGCGGCCGACCTGCCGGCGGCCATTGCCGGCACCAGGGCGCTGGGCTTTCGCGGCTACGGGATCACGGTGCCGTACAAGATCGACGCCATCCCCCACCTGGACGGCATCGACGACGACGCCCGCATCATCGGCGCCGCCAACTACGTGACCGTGGAGGACGGCCGCCTCATCGGCCACAACAACGACGGCAAGGGCTTGGTCAAGGCGATCCAGAAGGTGACGCCCATCGCCGGCAAGCGTGTGGCGATGCTGGGCGCCGGCGGGGCGGGGCGGGCGATGGCCGTCGAGCTGGGCTGGGCCGGCGCCGCGCACCTCACGGTGATCACGCGGCGCGAATCGCAAGGCCGCGAGGTCGCCGCGCTCGTGCACCGCGCGGCCGGCATCCCCACGGCGTGGCAGGCGTGGGCGCCCGAGGTCGTCGTGCCCCAAGGCACGGAGATCCTCATGAACGCCACCCACCTCGGCTGCGCCCCTGCCGTCGAGGCGGTGCCCCTCGCGTGGGACAGCGTCTCCCCGGAGGCCACCGCCGTCGACGTGATCACGAATCCCCGCCACACCCCGTTTCTGCAGACGGCTCGCGCCAGAGGCTGTGCCGTCGTGGACGGGGTGGAGATGCTTGTGCAGCTCGCGATGCAGCTCTTCGAGCTTTGGACCGCGGTGACTCCCGAGGAGGAGGTGTTCCAGCGCGCCGTTGCGGAGGCGCTCGGCGAGTGACGCCCGCCCCTCGGGGCACTGACCCGACTTGATGACGTGGCGCTTGTGCTCGATGATGACTACCGTGCGTTCCCGGCGAGCTCCCCATTTCAGGATGCAGCCCGGAACGTCTGCGCAGGAGGTGAGACATGCACGCTCAGGAGGCCGCCGTCACCGTGAAGCTGTTCGCCGCGATCAAAGACGCCTTTCGAGAGGGCGCGATCTCTGTCCCTCTTGGGCGCGCGGCCGACGTCGGTCATCTGCTGGAGACTATCTGCACCTCGCCGGCTCGCGAGCGCGCGGTCTACGACCACGACAGGATCCTGCGCAAGGACGTCACAGTGCTGGTCAACGGCCGCCACATGCGCTATCTCGACGGCCTGCAGACGAGGCTCGTCGACGGGGACGACGTACGACTGTTTCCACCGATGTATGGTGGGTGAGCCGCGCCGCGCGCGCCGCCGGAGGCGCGCGACGCGATCCCCGCGGTGCATGGACCTCAGGAGGCTGCTTTCATGACTCAGATGATCGTCATCGACATTGGCAAGTGCACCGGCTGCGGCACCTGCGAGCTGATGTGTTCGTTTCGCCACCACGGCGAGTTCAACCCGCGCAAGGCGCGCATCCACAAGACCGTCTTTCTCTACGATGAGCTCGCCGTCCCGGTGGTCTGCTCGCAGTGCGAGGACGCCTGGTGCGAGCGCATCTGCCCCGCCGGCGCCATCGCGCACACGATCGAGCCCACCAGCGGGGCCGCGGTCCTCAAGGTCGACGAGCAGATCTGCGTCGGCTGCAAGATGTGCATGCTCGCCTGCCCGTTCGGCAACATCGCCGTGGGCGCCAAGGGTCATGCCGAAAAGTGCGACCTCTGCGACGGCGACCCGCAGTGCGTGAAGTTCTGTCCGCGCGGCGCCCTGCATTTCGCCGACTCCGAGCGTGGCGAGGGCGAGAAGCGGCGCAAGCTTGCCACGGCCTTGGCGGCTTCGTACAAGGAGAGTGAGTGACGATGCACGGCTGGACGCAGAAGGTGCTCAGAGTCGACCTCACCAACCTCAGCAGCTCGGTCGAGGATCTTGATCGCGAGGCCGCCGAGCAGTACATCGGCGGCCTCGGCCTGGGGGCCAGGTACCTCTACGACGAGATCGACCCGGCCGTCGACGCCTATTCCCCCGAGAACAAGGTGCTTTTCGTCACCGGGCCCCTGACAGGCACCGGCGCCCCAGCCGGCAACCGCTACGTCGTGGTCACCAAGTCGCCGCTGACCGGCGGCATCGCCAACTCCACCGCCGCCGGTGAGTTCGCCACCAACCTCAAGTACGCCGGCTATGACATGGTCATCTTTGAGGGCAAGGCCAGCCATCCGGTCTACCTCTACATCGACGACGAGCGCATCAGCTTTCGCGATGCCTCCGGGCTCTGGGGCAAGACCACCAGCGAGACCGAGCTGGCGGTCGTGGCCGCCACGGCGCCCGATGCCAAGGTGAGCTGCATCGGCCCCGCCGGTGAGAAGCTGGTGCGCTTCGCCTGCGTGATCAACGACATGGGCCGCGCCGCCGGACGCTCCGGGGTCGGCGCCGTGATGGGCTCCAAGAACCTCAAGGCGGTCGCCGTGCGCGGTACCGGCGGCGTGCGCGTGGCGGACAACGCCCGCTTTCTCGCCGCCATCGAGAGCTGCTATGCGACCCTCGACGACCCCTACACCGAGCATTTCCACCAGACCGGCACGCCGGGCGTGCTGGAGCTCGTGCACGCATACGGGGTGATGCCGACCAAGAACTTCCAGTTCGGCACCAATCCCCACGGCGACAGGCTCACCGGCGAACTGCTGGCCGACACCCTCTCGGTGCGCAAGCGCATGGGCATGGGCTGCCCCGCCTGTCCCATCGCCTGCGGGCGCATCACGCGCGTCAAGAACCCCGATTTCGCAGGCATCGGCGCGGGTCCCGAGTACGAGACCATCGGCATGTTCGGGTCGAGCTGCTACACCAACGACCTCGACGCGGTCAGCAAGGCCAATTTCATCTGCAACGAGATGGGCATGGACACCATCTCCGCCGGCAACGGCATCGCCTGCACAATGGAGATGTTCGAGGCCGGCGTGATCCCGCAGGCCGACATCGGCTTCGCCCTGCCCTTCGGCGAGGCAAAAGGCATGGTGCGCCTCGCCGAGATGATCGCCGCGCGTGAGGGTTTCGGCGACCTGCTCGCCGAGGGCGCCTACCGCATGACCGAGCACTACGGCCACACCGAGTACTTCATGGGCGTCAAGAAGCAGGAGTTCCCCAGCTACGACGGCCGCGGCCTGCAGGGCATGGCGCTCGGCTACGCGACGCAACCGCGCGGCGCCTGCCACATCCGCGGCGAGCTGCAGGACCTCGATCTTTACGGGCAGCTCGGCTGGCGCGTCACGCGCGACCGCGGCATGGAGGCGGTCGACCCCCTGAGCTGGGAGGACAAGCCGGGCCTCTCCGTGGACGTGCAGGACTGGTTCTGCATGATCGACTCGTGCGGAGTCTGCAACTTCGTCTGGTTCATGGGCTGTCACGAGGACCAGATGCGCGAGCTGCTCGAAGCGGCCACGGGGATCGACATGGGCGGGCACGAGGGCTTTATGCGCACGGGCTCGCGGATCTTCAACCTCGAGACCCTGTTCAACCGACGCGCGGGGCTGACCAGCGCGGACGACACGTTGCCGGAGCGCATGCTAAGGACGCCGCTGCCCGACGGCCCGGCCAAGGGCTACGTCTGCGAGCTCGACAAGATGCTGCCGCCCTACTACGAGCTGCGCGGCTGGGACGCGCAGGGCAACCTGACGGCCGAGAAGGCGGCGGAGCTCGGCCTCGAGGCGCTCACCACGGTCTGAGAGGCCCGGCGACCCTGCCCATGCCCCGCCGGCTGCTGATCCTCGGCAACAGTGCCGCCGCACTCGCCGCCGCGGGCGCCATCCGCGCGCGCGGCGGCGGCGAGCGCATCACGATGGTCTCGCGCGAGCCGTGCAGCGCCTACTCTCCGGTGCTCACCACCTACTACCTGCGCGGGCAGATCCCCGCGTCGGCGCTCTACCTCTGCGACGCGGGCTCGTACCGCGAGCGCGACATCGAGTGCCGTTTCGGGGTCGCCGCCGTCGCGCTCGACACCGAGGCGCAGACGGTGCTCCTCGACGACGGCGGCAGGCTCTCCTACGATGCGCTGCTCCTCGCCACCGGCGCCAGAGCCCGGCGTCTTGAGGGCCTCGACGCCGTCGTCGCCGCCGAGATCTGCTACCTGCGCACCATCGACGATGCGCGCCGCATCAGGGAGCGCGCCGACGGCGCCGGCCGCGTGGTGATCCTGGGCGGCGGCCTCGTGAGCCTGCAGGTGGCGAGCGCCGTGGCCGCCCCGGGCCGGCAGGTCACCTGCGTGGTCGCCTCGCGCCAGGTGCTCTCACAGAACATCGACGCCGAGTGCGCGGAGCTGATCCGCGCCCACATCGAGGGCACGACGGGCATTGCGCTCCACTTCGGTGCCGACGTGACCCAGATCGTCAGGGCGAACGGCGGCTACCGTGTCTGCCTCGACTCCGGTGAAGAGCTCGCCGCCGACCTGCTGGTCGCCGGCAAGGGCGTCGTGCCCAACATCGACTACGTCGATCGGCGCCAGATCGCCGTCGAGCGGGGCATCCTCGTCGACGACCAACTGCGCACCAGCGCCGAGAACGTCTACGCCGCCGGCGACCTCGCCCAGGGCCGCAACCGCCTCACCGGCAGGCGCGAACTGGTGCCCAACTGGATCAACGCCTGCGAGCAGGGCCGCATCGCCGGCGCCAACATGGCCGGCGCCGCGCTGAGCTTCGCCGGCTCGGTGGCCGAGAACATTACGACGCTCTGCGGACTGCCGGTCGCCTCAGTTGGCGTCACTCGCCCCGACGGCGACAACGCCGACGTGCGCGAGGTCCGCTACCGCGACGATGAGCGGGGCGTGTACCGCAAGCTGATCCTGCGGGACGACCGCCTCATCGGGGCCGTGTTGCTGCGCGACATCGGGGACGTCGGCGTGATCCGTAGTGCAATCGTGGGCGGCCGCCTGCCGCAAGGCTCGCTGCAGCACGTCGCCGCCGGGCCGGCGCGCTTCGCGGACGCACTTGTCCGCGGCCGGCGCGGGGTCGCCTGAGCAGAGCGTCTCGGCGCGACGCGCGCCTCAGACCCGCGCGGCGCCCGCCGCTCTGCCCGCCAGGACGCGCCCCAGGAAGGCGCCGGTGTGCGAGGTCGCCGCCTGGGCGGCGAGGTCCTCGGGGGTACCCACGGCGACGATCGCGCCGCCCTCTTCCCCGCCCTCGGGCCCCAGATCGACGATCCAGTCGGCCGACTTGATGACGTCGAGGTTGTGCTCGATGACGACCACGGTGTTGCCCTGGTCGACGAGCCGCTGCAGCATCTCGAGGAGCTTGTCGATGTCGGCGAAGTGCAGGCCGGTGGTGGGCTCGTCGAGGATGTACAGCGTCTTGCCGGTGGCGACCTTGCTGAGCTCGGCGGCGAGCTTGACGCGCTGCGCCTCGCCGCCCGATAGCGTAGTCGCCGGCTGGCCGAGCTTGATGTAGCCGAGGCCGACCTCGTCGAGCGCCTTGAGCCGCCGCGCGATGCGCGGCACGTTGGCGAAGAACCCTACCGCATCCTCGACGCTCATCTCGAGCACCTCGGCGATGTTCTTGCCCTTGTACCAGACCTCGAGCGTGTCGCGGTTGTAGCGCTTGCCGCGGCAGGCCTCGCAGGGCACGTACACGTCGGGCAGGAAGTGCATCTCGATCTTGATCTGGCCGTCGCCCTTGCAGGTCTCGCAGCGCCCGCCCTTGACGTTGAAGCTGAAGCGCCCCGGCTTGTAGCCGCGGAGCTTGCTCTCGGGGGTCTGCGAGAAGAGCTGGCGGATGTGGTCGAAGACGCCGGTGTAGGTGGCCGGGTTGCTGCGCGGCGTGCGGCCGATAGGCGACTGGTCGATGTCGATGACCTTGTCGAGGAGGCGCGCGCCGTCGATGCCGTCGTGGTCGCCGGCGCGCAACTTCGAGACCCGGCTGAGACGGCTGGCCATGCCCTTGTAGAGGATCTCGTTGACCAGCGTGGACTTGCCGGAACCGGAGACGCCCGTAACGCAGGTGAAGGCCGACACCGGGAAGGCCACGTCGATGCCGCGCAGGTTGTGCATGCGGGCGCCGCGCACCGTGAACCACTCCAGAGGCAGGCGCCGCTGGCCGGGCAAGGCAATGCTTCTGCGCCCGGCCAGAAAGTCGCCCGTGAGCGAGGCCGGGTCGTCCATGATCTGGCGCGGCGTGCCTTCGGCGACCACGCTGCCGCCGTGCTCGCCGGCGCCCGGCCCCATGTCGACGATGTGGTCGGCCGAGCGCATCGTCTCTTCGTCGTGCTCGACGACGATCACGGTGTTGCCGAGGTCGCGCAGGCGCAGCAGCGTGTCGATGAGGCGGCGGTTGTCGCGCTGGTGCAGGCCGATGCTGGGCTCGTCGAGGATGTAGAGCACGCCGATCAGCGCCGAGCCGATCTGCGTGGCCAGGCGGATGCGCTGCCCCTCGCCGCCCGAGAGCGTGGCCGCGGCGCGTTGCAGCGTGAGGTACCCGACGCCGACATCGTTGAGGAAGGTGAGGCGCTCGATGATCTCCCTGATGACGCGCCCGCCGATGAGGCGCTCGGTGTCGTTGAGCTGCAGCGCCTGCAGAAAGCCGAGCGCCTCGCGCACGCTCAGCAGCGTGAAGTCGTTGATGTTGCGCTCGCCGAGGGTGACCGCGAGACTCGTGGGCTTGAGCCGTGCCCCCTTGCAGTCCGGGCACGGCCGGTCGGCCATGTACTCTTCGATCTTCTGGCGCACCTGCTCCGACTCGGTCTCGGCGAAGCGCCGCTGCAGGTGCTTGAGGATGCCCTGGAAGCTCGCCGAGTAGTGGCGCATGCGGCCCTGGTAGTTGCGATAGCTGAGAGGGATGCGCTCCTTGCCGGTGCCGTACAAGAAGAGGTCGCGCTGCTCCTCGGGCAGCTCGTCCCAAGGCTTGTCGGTGTCGACGCCGAACGCCGTGGCGATGGAGTCGAACACCTGCTCGAGCCAGCCGAACGAGAGCTGCCCATAGGGCAGCAGCGCGCCCTTGTCGATGCTGAGCGACCCGTCGGGGACGACGAGCGCCGGGTCGATCTCCTGGGTGGAGCCGAGGCCGTGACAGGTGGGGCAGGCGCCGTGCGGGCTGTTGAAGCTGAAGATGCGCGGCTGGATCTCGGGCAGCGAGATGCCGCAGTGCACGCAGGCGAACTTCTCGCTGAAGGTGAGGGTCGCGCCGTCGGCGGTCTCGATCTCGACGAGGCCGTCGGCGAGCCGGGCGGCGGTCTCGACGGAGTCGGTGAGCCGCCGCCTCAGGCCCTCCTTCATCACCAGCCGGTCGACGACCACGGCCACGTCGTGCTTGAACTTCTTGTCGAGGTCGATGTCCTCCTCGAGCTCGCGCACCTCGCCGTCCACCTTGACGCGCGTGAACCCGTCGGCGCGGAACTGGTCGAAGAGCTTGCCGTACTCGCCCTTGCGGCCGCGCACCACCGGAGCCACGACGCTGAACCTGGTGCCGCCGTCGAGGTCGCACACCTGGTCGACGATCTGCTGGATGCTCTGCCCCGCGATGGGGCGCCCACAGTTCGGGCAGTGCGGGTGACCGACGCGCGCGTACAGCAGGCGCAGGTAGTCGTAGATCTCGGTGACCGTGCCCACCGTGGAGCGCGGGTTGCGCGACGTCGTCTTCTGATCGATGGAGATGGCCGGCGACAGGCCCTCGATGCTGTCCACGTCGGGCTTGTCCATCTGCCCGAGGAACTGGCGGGCGTACGCGGACAGCGACTCGACGTAGCGCCGCTGCCCCTCCGCGTAGATCGTGTCGAAGGCCAGCGACGACTTGCCGGAGCCCGAGAGCCCCGTGATGACGATGAAGCGTTCGCGCGGCAGCCTCAGGGTTATGTCCTTGAGGTTGTGCTCGCGGGCGCCGGTGATGACGAGGTCGTGATTCATGGTGGGACGTGACTCCAGAGGTGACGGGCCCGGCGCAGGGAGCGCGCACGAATCAGCGCTGCCGGCCTTCTATTGTAACCGCTGCCGTGGACAGACGTGGCCCGGCGCCTGGCCGGGGTCGGGCGCCTGCCGCGCCGCCGCGCGCCCTCACCTCACGGCGTGAAGGCGAAGCCCTGCTCTTCGAAGAGGCGCACGCAGGCGGCGACCACCGCGGCGTCGTACTTGACGCCGGCGTGGG
>CAIOZS010000270.1 GCA_903862845.1 uncultured Thermoleophilia bacterium | reverse complement strand
CCCGAGGTGGGCGCGCCGTACTGGGCCCCGCCGCAGGAGCGGCCGTACTTGCAGGAGGTGACGACCGCGCCCGGCAAGCTACGCATCGCCTTCTCGTCGCGTCCGCTCATGGGCCATGTGGTTGACCCCGAGTGCGAACAGGGGATGCGGGCGACCGTCGGACTGCTCGAAGGCCTCGGTCACGAGCTCGTCGAGGCCTCGCCGCCGGTGGAGCGGGAGGCGTTCTCCATTGCCTACCTCACCGTGATCGCGGCGGAGACACGCGACGCCATCGGGCAGGCGGCCAAGCTGGCGGGCCGCAAGCTGTCGCTTGCCGACTTCGAGATCGGCACGAGGGCGCTGGCGATGCTGGGCCAGGCGTTCAGCGCCGGCCAGTTCGCGGCGGCGCTCAGCTACTTGCAGGCAGCCTCGATGGAAATCGCCCGGTTCTTCGAGGCCTACGACGTCCTGCTGACGCCGACGCTGGCGCGGCCCCCGGTGCCCACCGGCTCCCTCCAGCCCACGGTCTCAGAGCGGCGCCAGGTGGCAATCGTGAGCCGCCTCAACGCCGCCTGGCTGATGAAGACGATGGGCGTGATCAAGCCGCTCGCCGACAAGACGTTCGCGTTCATGCCCTACACCGCCGTCTTCAACGTCACCGGGCAGCCGGCGATGTCGGTGCCGCTCCACTGGACCGCCGGCGGGCTGCCGGTCGGCATGCACTTCGTCGCGCGATTCGGCGACGAGGCGACGCTCTTCCGTCTGGCCGGCCAGCTCGAGGGCGCGCAGCCGTGGTTCGAGCGCAGGCCTCCCGGGATCGCCTGACCGAGCCCGCGTGATTGGCGCAGGCACCTCGCTCGCGGATCCCGACGCCCCCTTCGGGTATCGGACGTACATAGGCGTTGTGCTTGGACGTAGTTGGCCGCCGGAGGAATCCGGCGGCCAAATGCTTTGATGGGGTACTCGCGGTGTTGTTGTCACGGTCTCTCGGCCGGAACGTCGGCTGGAGGGTCACGAACCGCGAAAACCAGAGGGCCGCCGGAGCCAGGGCGGTCGGCGGTTGAGTGTGGATCGGCTTCTGAGGTCGGTCGGGCGAGTTCTTCCTTGCCGTGATACTTCTTGCCCGGGTATTCCTCGCTGTCGCGCCATCATGCCGCCGCTTGTAGTAGTGTCGGTCCCCTCAGTAGCCACGAGAAAATGCACCCGCTTGTCCTGGAGGTTGCCATGGGTCCGCAGGTCATTCCGATTCCGGCCCGGCCACCGCTTGGGACCGGCAAGGAGAGGGCGATTGCCTTGGGCGGCGGCGGCGAATGGTTCGTCTGCTGGACCCTGGCCTACTGCGCGATCGCGCAACAGAACGGGACCGATCTGAGCACTGCCGACCTCACCGTGGGTACCTCGGCGGGCAGCATCATGGGTAGCTACCTGACAGGGCACGCAGTCACGCCTGCCTACCAGAAGTTCCTGCAACTGGCGCAGAATCCGGCCGTCCTCGCAAAGATGGTCGTCACCAACACCGGGGCAGCGTCCCAACTCCGGGCCACTGAGGTCATCAGCACCGCGGCGTCCACCGACACGGCGACGGTGCAGCAGATCGGTCGGGCCGCTATGGCGGCCAACAACGTGCCCGCCGCCGACTACGCCACCTCACTCGCCCAACTGCTCGGCAGCTCCGACTGGCCCAGTCCGGCACACCATGTGACAGCGATCGACTGCTACAGCGGAGAGCGCGTCATCGTGTCCCACGACAGCGGAATCCCGATCGCTCAAGCGTGCGCTGCCAGCTCGTCGTTGCCGGGAGTGAACGGGCCGGTATGGCTGGGCGATCACTTCTGCATGGACGGGGGCGTCAGCGCCTCCAGCACTCACTCCGATCTGCTCGCGGGCGCCAAACGAGTCATCATCTTCTCGATGATGTCGCACGCCCCGAAGTCCGGCTCGTTCGGTTTCTCCATTCGAATCAACCCGCAGAGCATCCACGACGAAGTCAGCTACCTTGAGTCTGGAGGCAGCAAAGTCATGCTGATCTGCGCTGATCCCGCCGAGGGCATCGACTTCATGGACCCCACCCAATTGAAGAATGCCCTCGACCTCGGCGCCGCCCGAGCCAAGTCCGACGCCGACGCGCTGGCCGAGTTCTGGAACGACTGACAGCGACCACCACAACGGAGGCAACGTTCCGTGAGCGCGACCGACCGGGCTCCCACCCAGCCCTCCCAGTCCGCGATCCTCAAGCTGCTTGTGGTGGCGATCGTCGTCGGCATGCTCGCCGCAGCCGCCTCCTCAATCTTCGTCGAGATCATCGCCGCGGGACAGAAGCTCGTCTTCGAGCAGCTCCCGACGTCCCTCGGGATCGGCAAGGGCCAATGGTGGTGGGCAGCGGTGCTGCTGCTCGTGGGCGCTGGCGTGGTCGCACTCGCCCGGCTGATGCCGGGCCACACTGGCAAGGGACCGCTGACCGGTTTCCACTTCGATGATCCGTTGAGCATGGTCCCGTCGGTACTCGTGGCTGCTCTTGGAACCCTGATCTTCGGGATCGCCCTTGGCCCAGAGGCGCCGCTGATCGTGCTCGGTACCGCGGTGGGTGCGATCCTCACCCGCAACTCCGCCCCTGACGCTCGCAAGGCCGCGATGTTCCTCGGCGGTGCTGCCGCGATCGGAGCGGTATTCGGCAACCCCTTTGTGACCGGCTTCATGATCCTGGAGTTCATCGCCCTGGGTCAGGTCCCCGTGGTCCTGCTCGTTCCGGCGTTCGTCGCACTTGCGAGTGGGTACCTGACCCAGCTGGGAATCCTCGACCTGCCCGGCTTCGGCGTGCACAGTCTGGCCGTCCCCGGGCTGCCCGACTTCACCGCGATCGCCCCAGGCGACGTGCTGATGGGTCTGGTGGTGGCCGTCGCCGCGGCAGTCGTTGCGATCGCGGCACGACAAGGGGGACTGGCGTTCAGCTCATTCGCCCAGAAGAAGGCCGTGCCCGCCCTCTTCATCGGAGCCGTCATCACCGCCGCCGCCCTCGGAGCGGCGCAGTTGGGTTTCGGCGTCGCGCAGGACCAGATCCTGTTCAGCGGAAACAGCGGGATGGCCGCTCTGGTGCAGCAGACCAGCGCAACGGTCGTTGCCGTGATCCTGGTCTGCAAGCTGTTCGCGTACGCCGCCGCCCTCGGCGGTGGCTTCCGTGGCGGGCCCATCTTCCCCGCCACATTCCTCGGCGTCGCTGCCGGAGTCCTCGTCGCTCTGTTGATTCCCGCAGCGCCGCTGAGCGCGATGGCCGCTGCCGGCATAGCCGCGTCGGCCGCAGCGATGCTGAAACTGCCGGCCACCTCGGCCCTACTGGCCGCAGTGCTCGTTGCGGGCACCGGCCCGGCGATCGCCCCCTTCGCGATCTTCGGCGCCGTCATCGGCTGGCTGGTACGACTCGGCCTCGATGCTCGCACCGCTCGGCCTTCAGCCCCAACTGGCTCGACAGCGGCCCAGGCGCCATGATCTCGCCACGAGTCGGGTCGGCGATCCGATTCGCAGTCACCGTTCTTGTCGCCGACCTCATAGGTGTGGCCTTGTTCAAGGGGCACAGCGCAGCCACCTACACGTCGTTCGCGGTGGTTTCCGCCCTGTACTTCCTGGATTTCGACGGCTCCTGGCGAGAGCGTCTCGGTGGCTACGCCGCAGCAACCGCCGTAGGACTGGTCGGCGTCCTCGTCGGCACATCGGTCGCGAACGTGGTGTGGATCGCGGCCATCGCCGCGCTGGTCGTCGGTTTCGCCTTCGCGTTCGCCCGGGTCCTGCGGGGGTACGTCGCCCGCAGCGCGGTGGGAGTACAGATGGCGTTCTTGCTGGCCGTTCTCAGCCCGGCAAAGCCGATCGATCTGGGCTGGTACCTGCTCGCCTGGCTCACCGGTTCCGTGATCGCAGGAATCGCCGCGCTGACAATCTTCCCTCATCAGCACACAGGTCAGCTGCGGGCTGCCCTGAGCCGGTGGTGCGAGACCGCGCGGGACCTGGCTCTGGTCATGAGCACGTCACAGGCCGCGACCGGCATGGCGGACCTTGAGCAGGCCCGCGACGACCTGCGCCGGCAGTGGGAAGGCACCGTCATCCGTCCCGGCCTGGTCTCGCGCCGGATGCGCGCCCTGATGCAGATGCGGCTGGAGGCAGCCCGGGCGACTCGTTCGCTGGCCAGCCTGATCGGCTCACGGCCGCCTTCGGAGCACGCCGAACCACTGAGCGACATTTCGGCCGAGGGCCTGCGAGTCGCCGCCACGATGGTGGCTCACGGTGACTCCGCAATGCCGCTGACCCCCGTGGACCAGGCACGACAAGCCGACGCGGACCGGGCGGAGCAATGGACGGCAGAAGCGCTGCGAACCTCAGGGTCTGCCGCGGTCGACGCGTTGGAGCGACACAACGCGGTCCGAGTGCTGTCGATATCAGCCGACGCCATGCAGAGCCTCGCCGCTCGCTTCGCGGGAGCCGTCTGCGTCGCGGCCCGGCTCGGGCTACCACTTGAGCGGTCCGTGGCGGAGCAGTTGCGTTCCAACCTGTCGCCGCGCTCCTACTGGCTGCGAAACGCCATCAGGTCGGCGATCGCGGTGGCGGCCGCGATCGTGATCGCCCGCCTGCTCGGACTGCAGCACGGGGTCTGGGTTGCTGCCGCCGCCCTGAGCGTCATCCAAGTCACCTTCACCAGCGGTGGCGCCAGCCGTTCAGCACTGCGGACCGCACTGGGTTCAGCGATCGGGGTCGCGGCTGCGGGACTGATCATCTGGGTGATCCCACAATGGTGGATGCTAGCCGTTCTGCTACCGCTGGCCGCGTTCCTGGCCAAGTGGTCCGCGATCGGCCTGCCACTGCTGGGCCAATTCGCATATACCCCATTCTCCGTCATCAACGTTGCCGTTCTCAGTTGGCCGCAACCGCTCCATCTGGTCGACGTCCGTTTCCAGGACGTTTCCATCGCGATGGTCGTGGCGTTGTTGGCAACGCTGCTCACCTTTCCCCATGGCCTGAGTCGCATCATCGAGTCGGGGTGGGCGACGGCACGCGAGGCGGCGCAGTCCTGTCTGCGATCTGCGACGTCTCTGCTGACCGACACTGCCCCACCGGCGACCGAGGCCGCCGAGGCCGAGCATCGATTGGCGCGAGCCACCACCGCCTTCGTGGACACCTCGGATGCGTCGTTCATGTCGACCCGCACCGAGTCGCCCGCGCTGACACGCCTCTCGGCGAGGGAAGCCTGGCTGTTCGAGACGCTGCTCGTCAGCGCGATCTTCCGAGCGTTCAGCGAGGCGGCCGGTCGACCCGCTGACGTGCCGGTCCTCGCCGACGCTCTGAGGGTGGGAACGGGGCACCTCACGCAGGTACATGAAGCTGCCGAGCGCGATGCAGAAGCCCTCAGAGCAGAACCTCGTGCCCTGGTGTCGGCGACCTGGGCGGCCTGGTGGCTAGATCACCTCGCCGACACCGATCCGCAGACACATAGTGATTAGAACCTACGCACCCACGACGACTGCGCCAGTCATTACCCCGAATTCCGGTGCACCACCAGAGCGGTGTGAGACCTGCGCAATTACCGTGTGAACCCACTGCAGATGCGTCCGCTACATCTATTGGTACGACGGAAGAAGGCCAATTACGTCCGATACCCCTTCGGGCGCCGGGCCAGTACGGTGGGCGTCACGACCAGAAAGGAGCACGACATGGCAGATGCAGCATCTCTCGTAAGCGATGCGTTTCAGGCCTTTTTGCGTGAGGCGCCCGAGCACGCCCGGGCGTGGGGGGCGATGGTCGGCGGCCTCGCCGAGGCGAGCGCCCTCGACAAGAAGACGTCGGCGCTCGCGTATCTCGCGGTGCTCGCGGCCCGGCGTCTCGAGAGCGGGATCCCGTTTCACGTCCACATCGCCAAGCAGGCGGGCGCGTCCCGCGAGGAGGTCATCAGCGCGATCCTCATCGGCCTCCCCGCCGCCGGCCTCGTTGTGACGCAGGTCCTCCCGGCGGCGATCGCCGCGTACGATGCTTCGTAGAGGCCCGGCGGGGCGTCGGCGACTGGCTGGTCGATGAACGGTAGCGGAGCGCCGGCAGAGCCTATCCGCTCGCCGCGGCTCGATCTCGTCCTGCTCTCACAGCCGCTGCTGGAGGCGATCGTCACCGGCGACAGGCACGAGGCGCGGACGCTCGCCGGGTTCGCCCTCGCCGGCGACCTCTTCTCCGGCGATCCCGAAGACGTGCCGTACTTCGCAATGCGCCGGGACCAGGTGCTGAGAGACGCGTCCTGGGCGCCGTGGTCGCAGCGGGCGATCGTGCTGCGGGAGGAGAACGAGATGATCGGGACGGCGACCTTCCACGGCCCTCCGGGAGTCAACGATGCGTGCCTGCCCGGCGCCGCAGAAGTCGGCTACGAAGTGTACCCGGCCTATCGCGGCCGCGGCTTCGCGACCGAGGCCGGGCAGGCGCTGATCGACTGGGCTTGCCGGGAGCACGGCGTCTCGCACTTCATCTCGGGAGTCGCGCCCGAGAACCTGCCGTCCCTTCGGGTCGGCGAGAAGCTCGGTTTCGTCCCGAGCGGCGCGATCGTCGACGGCGAGCTGATCGTCGAACTTCATCAGCCGATCTGCGAGCGCCGCCTTGGGGCTTGAGACGTGACCGAGCGTGAGAAGATGCTCCGCGGCGACCCGTACGACGCCAGCGATCCGGAGCTCGTCGCCGCGCGCTTCGAGGCACGTCGCCTCACCGCGCGCCTGAGCGCGCTCGACCCCGGGGACGGCGACGGCCGCGAGTCGGTCCTCCGCACCCTGCTCGGCAGCATCGGCCCGGGCTCGTGGATCGAGGCGCCCTTCTTCTGCGACTACGGCGCGCAGGTCCGGCTCGGCGCCCGCGTGTTCGTCAACATGAGCTGCATCTTCCTGGACGCCGCGCCCATCGCCCTGGGCGACGATGTGCAGCTTGGGCCGGGCGTACAGCTCCTGACGTCCGACCACCCGCGCGACGCCAGCGAACGCGCCGCCGGGCTGGAATTCGCGCGCCCGATCACCATCGGCGCCCGCGCCTGGCTGGGCGGCGGCGTGATCGTGCTGCCCGGCGTGACGATCGGTGAGGACGCTCTGATCGGCGCCGGAAGCGTCGTGACACGGTCCGTCGCGGCGGGCGTTGTCGCCGCGGGCAACCCGTGCCGGCCCGTCGCGGCGAAGCAGGATTCCGCATGAAGCAGACGCCATGTTGACGAGGCGTGACGAGGACGACTACCAGACGGTGGCGCCCGGCATCCGCATGAGGACGCTGTGCTACGGCAGCACCACGCTCATGACCGAGTTTCGGCTGCTTCACGGTCACGTCCTGCCCATGCACGCGCATCCGCATGAGCAGACGGGCTACCTCATCAGCGGGCACATCGCCTTGACGATCGGCGACGAGACCCACGACGTCACGCCCGGCGACAGCTGGTGCATCATCGGCGGCGTGGAGCACGGCGCGCAGGTGCTGCAGGACTCCGTGGCGGTGGAGGTCTTCTCGCCGGTGCGCGCGGACTATCTGCCGGCCGCGCGTGCTGCGCCTACTCCGCGATGATCTTGCCGGTCTCGACCGCCGAGGGCGTACTGCTGTCGTCCCACTTCACGACGTACGCCGTGCCTTCCACCTTGGTGACCTCGCCCGGGTAGAAACGTCCGGCCGACCAGACGGCGAGCACGCGGTCGCCGACCGCGAACGTCGCGCTGGGGATGGCGCGCACGTCGGCGGCCGCCACAGTCCCCGACGTTCCGTCGTCGGTGTAGGTCACGGTGACGTTGTCGCCGTCGACGGCAGTCACTGTGGCGAGATAGAGCTTGCCGTCGGTCCACTTGGCGGCCACGGACTGACCGGCGGCGAACGCTGCCGCCGACTGAGCTGCGCTTTGCGTCTCGCTGGGCCCGGTCGACGACGATCCGCAGGCCGCGAGCGCGATGCTGAACGCGAGCAACGCCACGATCACGAGAGAACCACAAGCGGCCACGCGTCTCATGCTGTGCTCCTTTTCCGCGGCGGACCGGCAGATCCGCCGGCTCCTTTCCGGGTACGATCCCCAGAGAATGCTATCGGCATGGGCCTGGCCTGCCTACAGCTTGCGCCGTTCACGCGAGGGTTCGCAGCCGGAGCGCAGGAGAACCCACCGCAGCGAAAGCAGCGCCGAGGCACTCACACGCGATGCGGTCGGCAGAGGACGGGGGATGCGAACATGGTCATCGATCTCGGCGTGAGCGCACTGCGCAGCGCGCCGGACCAGCGCCTCGCTCATCCCTCTCGCAGACCGCTAGGCGGCGAGATGCACGCGGTCCTCGTCAGCGCGTGTCTGCTCGGCCATCCTGTGCGGTACGACGGTGGCAGTGCCGAGCACGAGGATCGCATTCTGCTGCGATGGGCGGCCGAGGGCCGAGCCGTCGCCGTGTGTCCCGAAGTCGCCGGCGGCCTGCCCGTCCCGCGGCCGCCGGCCGAGATCTGGCGCGAGGCCGGCGGACAGCCCGTGCTTGAGAGAAAGGTGACGGTCAGAGATGCGATGGGGCGAGACGTCACCGCCTCGTTCGTCACGGGTGCGGAGCAGGCGCTCGCGGCCGCCACAGCGAGAGGGATCCGCCTCGCCGTTCTCAAGGACGGGAGTCCGTCCTGCGGGGTGAGCTACACCTGCGACGGGTCGTTCACAGGCCGTCGCGTCTCTGCCCCCGGCCTCACCACAGCCCGCCTGCGAGATGCGGGCATCCGAGTCTTCAGCGAAGCCCAGCTCGAGGAAGCCTCGCTCTACCTGGCGCAGCTCGACGGCGAAGAGGCCGACTGACCCCAGCTGCGGCGCGCCGACTCGCGGCAGGCGGCCGCCGGAAAGGGCGGCAGGGCGTGAACGGCGCTTGACGACGCCGTGACCGGTTGATAGCTTTTCTCACGACGTGTGAGAACCGTTCTCAACCGCTGCCTGGAGAGCCCCGTCCATGACCGATCCTGAGCCTACGCACGATATCGAGGCCGTCTTTCGCGAGAAAGGCATCCCCTTCACGCGGCAGCGCCGGCTGATCTGGGACTTCTTTGCCGGCGCCGACCGCGCCGCCACGATCACCGAGGCGGCCGATGGCCTGCGCAGCGAAGGCGTTGGCCAGGCCACCGTCTATCGCACGGTCGCGCTTCTCGGCGACCTCGGCCTGCTGGCTCGCGTGCAGGACCGGAGCGGCGAGATCTGCTACACCGCGCCGCCCATCGGGCACAGCCACCCGCTGATCTGCGGCGTCTGCCGCCGCGTCGTTCGCTTCGACGGCGACGGCGACGTGAAGGAGCTCGAGGCACGGCTCTCGGCCGCCACCGGCTTCTCGATCTACGGCCATCATCTCGAGGTCTACGGCATCTGCCCCGACTGTCGCCGCGAGGAAGGGGCACAGGCGTGAGCGCCGGCCCCGCCGCCGGGGGCGGCGAGCAAGCCGCGACGACCGGTCGGACGGACCGCACGCCCGGTCTGGCCGGCCGCCGCTTCTTCTGCTCGTGGAGCGGCGGCAAAGATGCGTACCTGGCGTTCGCGCGGGCCGTCGCCGCAGGCGGCCGGCCCGAGGCGCTCGTCTGCATGCTGCACGAGGACGGTGAGCGCAGCCGAGGGCACGGCCTGCCCGTCGCGCTTGTCGAGGCGCAGGCCGCGGCACTCGGCGTCCCTCTCGTCACCCGCGCCACCACGTGGGACGACTACGAGGCCACGTTCGTCGGCGTGCTCCACGGGCTGCGGCGCCAGGGCGTGGAAGCAGGCGTGTTCGGCGACATCGACCTCGAAGGGCACCGCGTGTGGGCCCAAGGGGTCTGCGAGGTCGCGGACCTGTCGTGCCATCTGCCGCTCTGGCAGGAGGCGCGCCGCGCGCTGATCGGCGAGCTGCTGGCCGCCGGCGTCCGGGCGACGGTCGTCGCCGTCGACGCCGCCAAGCTCGATGCCTCGTTCCTCGGCCGCGAGCTCACGCCGGATCTCGTCGCCGAGCTCGAAGCCGCCGGCGCCGACGCCTGCGGCGAAGAGGGCGAGTACCACACGATGGTCACTGCCGCGCCTCTGTTCTCGACGCCAGTCCCGCTGGCGTGGGATGGCCGCGAGGAGCGTGACGGCCACTGGGTCCTGAAGTTCAGCGTTGGAGACGCAACGTGATGTCACGAAGGGAGCAAGAACCGCAATGAGCACGACCCGCTCGCGCCGCGGCCTCGCCGCGATCATCCTGCTGTCCGTTCTGATCGCCGCCGTGCTCGGGGCGCTCGCACTCTCCGGCTGCGGCTCGAGCAGTGCGTCCGCCGGCGAGGCTTCGCCGGACGCCTTTGCCTCGTCCGGCCCCATCACCGTGACCGACGACTCGGGCGCGACGGTGACGCTGGCTCAGCCGGCGCAGAAGGTCGTCAGCCTCGCGCCGGCCGACACCGAGATCGCCTACGCCATCGGCGGCGGCTCCAAGATGGTCGGCGGCACCAGCTACGACGACTATCCCGCAGAAGCCAAGAGCCTGCCCAAGGTCGGCGACTTCGCGAGTCCCAGCGTCGAGAAGATCGTCGCCCTGCAGCCCGACCTCGTGCTCGCCGCCGGCGGCATCCAGGCGGGCCTGCGCAGCAAGCTCGAAAAGCTCGGCATGCAGGTCTTCGTCGTCGATCCCACAACCTACGACGGCGTCATGGCCGACATCACGAGGCTCGGACAGCTCATGGGTCTCGAGGCGCCGGCGACCAAGGTCGTCGGCGACATGACGAGGGCGAAGGCAACGGTGCAGGCCAGAGTCGCCACGCTCGACCGGCCGGCGACGTTCATCGAGGTCTACAGCAAGCCGCTCATGACGGCCGGCGGCAAGACGTTCATCGACGACCTCGTCACCTTGGCCGGCGGCAGCAACATCGGCCCTCAGGCCGGGGACGGGTTTCCGAACTTCAGCTCTGAGGTGCTCGTGAAGGACAACCCGGCGGTCTACGTGGCCATGGCCGGAGCGCAGAGCTCGCCCGGCGCCATCGCCGAGCGGCCGGGCTACTCCGGCCTCGCCGCGGTGAAGGACGGCAAGGTGTTCGTGCTCGACGACGACCTCATCGCCCGCCCCGGCCCGCGTCTCGCGCAGGGCCTTGAGCAGCTCGCCGCGATGATCCACCCCGAGGCTTCGCCGGCGCCGTGACGTCTGGGGCACGCACAAGCGGACGGCTCGGCGTCGCGCTCGCCGTCGTCATCTTCGCTGCGTGCCTTCTGGCGTCCCTGGCCCTCGGCCCGGTCTCGCTGTCCCCGCTCAAGCTGGCGCACTACCTCATGGCGGGGCCGGGCGGCAGCGCGCCGGGCAGCATCATCTTCTGGCAGATCCGCCTGCCGCGCGTGTTGCTCGCGTTCCTCGTCGGCGCTGCGCTGTCGGTGGCCGGCGTGATCCTCCAAGACCTCTTCCTCAACCCGCTCACCGACCCCTACGTCACGGGTGTCTCTTCGGGCGCCGCCCTCGGCGCCACCTTCGGCATCGTGCTGCACCTGGCAGAGCTTCCGTGGATGACGATCCTCGCCCTCATCGGCGGCTTCGCCACCCTGGCGGTGGTGTGGATCGCAGCGCGCCGGCGGGGCAAGATCGACATCTACGTGCTGCTGCTGGCCGGCGTCACGATCTCGTATCTGGTGACTGCCGTGATCGCGGTGCTCATGATCCGCGCCGGCGAGGACATGGACGCCATCGTCTACTGGCTGCTCGGGAGCTTCTCCGGACGAAGCTGGCCGGAGGTGAAGGTGGCGTTGTTCGCGCTGCCCTTCATGATCGTGCCGCTGTTCTTCGCCAAAGAGATGGACATCCTGCTGCAGGGCGAGAAGCGCGCCCTCGAGCTCGGCGTCGACGTCGAGCGCGCCAAACGCGTGCTGCTCGTCACGGCCGCCGTGCTCACCGCGGTCGCCGTCTCGGTGAGCGGCATCATCGGCTTCGTCGGCCTCGTGGTGCCGCACATCGTGCGCCTGCTCGTGGGCCCGAGCCACATGAGGCTGGTGCCGATCGCCTTGCTCGGCGGCGCTGCCCTCATGGGCATCGCCGACCTGCTGTCGCGCACCATGCTGGCGCCCGCCGAGATCCCCGTCGGCGTCGTCACGACCTTCGTCGGCGCCCCGCTGTTTGTGTACCTGCTGCGTCGGGGGCGGGCCTGATGGCCGGCGAGCGAGAGCTCACGAGCGCCGCCACGGGCGAGCTGCCGAAGGCGGCCTCGCCGGCCCTCCTGTCGGTGCGCGAGCTGGCCTTCGCCTACGACGAACGGCCCGTGCTGCGGCGCATCTCGTTCGATCTGCAGGCCGGCGAGTTCGTCGGCATCGTGGGTCCCAACGGCAGCGGCAAGAGCACCCTGCTCGACCTCGTCGATGGCGTGCTCAGACCGTCGGCCGGCGAGGTGTGCGTGAACGGGAAGCCCACCCGCGAGTATCGCCGCCGCGACATGGCCCGCGAGGTCGCGCTGGTGCCGCAGCACTTCACCCTGGAGTTCGACCTCTCCGTGCGCGAGGTGGTGGAGATGGGAGCGTACTGCCGCGGCAAGGACGCTCACTCGGGCGGCGACGCCGAGCTGACGCTGGCGCGCCTCGGCGTCGCCGCGCTCGTCGAGCGCCGCTTCACGGAGCTCTCGGGCGGCGAGAAGCAGCTCGTCGTCCTCGCGCAAGCGCTGATGCAGCGGGCGCAGCTTCTGCTGCTCGACGAGCCGGCCTCCGCGCTCGACGTCTCGCACCAGCTGCGCCTCTTTGACCTGCTGCAACAGCTCAACCGCGACGGCCTCACGGTGCTCTGCATCCTGCACGACCTCAACCTGGCCATCCACTACTTCGACAAGTTGCTCGTGCTGTCGGACGGCGAGGTGGCCGCCTTCGGGCCGCCGGACGAAGTGCTGCGCCCCGAGATCGTCGAGGCCGTCTACGGCGTGCGCGCCTATCTGCACAAGCACGCCGGGCGCACCTACCTCACTTTCTCGCCGCGGCTGCGCGGCGAGCGGCTCGGCCGCGTGCACCTGGTGTGCGGCGGCGGCACGGGCGCGGGGCTCATGCGCGAGCTGGTGGACGCCGGGTACGACGTGTCTGCCGGCGTCCTCAACGCCCTCGACACCGACGAGGAGACCGGCTCGGAGCTCGGCCTGTCGATGGCCGTCGAGGCGCCGTTCTCGCCGGTCGGCGACGAGGCGCACGCCCACAATCTCGAGCTCATGCGCGCCGCCGACGTCGTGATGGTCACGGCCGTGCCGGTGAGCCACGGCAACGAGCGCAACATCAGGGCCGCACTCGAGGCGGCCGCCGCAGGGACCCCGGTGTGGGCAGTCCGCGGTGTGCTCGACAACGACTTCACCGGCGTGACCGCCGAGCTGGAGCCCGCCGGCGCCCGGCTCTTCGCCGATGAGGCCGGCGTGCTCGCGGCGCTGCGCGAACGCGCGCGGCGCGCGAGCCTGACACAGCCCTGACACGCGGCCGGTCGTCGGCTGACTCCCGTCTGGCAGACTGCCTCTCGAAGGCGGTCCGAGGAGGGCATCGTGACAGGCAGACCATCGGCGACTCGCATCCGTGAGCGGCTTGATAGCATGAGACGTGCCGGCGCATCCGCGCCGGACGGGCTGAGACGCGGGTCGCCTGCGGCCCCCGCGCCGCGGAGGCGCATGGACGGCACCATCCTGGTCGTCGAAGACGACCGCAACATCGGCAGCCTGGTGCGCGCCTACCTGGAACGCGACGGCTACCGGGTGTTGTGGGTGCGTAGCGGCGAGGACGGACTGGCGGAGCTCGAGCGGCACACGCTCAGCCTTGTCGTGCTCGACGTGGGGCTCCCCGGCATCGACGGCTTCGAAGTCTGCCGCCGCATCCGTGCACGTGGCGAGACGCCGGTGATCATGCTCACGGCGCGCGACGAGGAGGTCGACCGCGTGCTTGGTCTCGAGCTCGGCGCCGATGACTACGTACCCAAGCCGTTCAGCCCGCGCGAGCTCGTGGCGCGCGTCAAGGCCGTGCTGCGGCGGACGCAGCCAAAGCCGCCGGCCGATGTGCTCACGCTCGGAGAGCTGGAGCTGAGGCGCGGCGCCCGCGAAGCTTCGCGCTCGGGCGTCGGCCTCGACCTCACCATGAAGGAGTTCGATCTGCTTGCCTGCTTCCTGGAGAACGCGGGCCTTGCGCTCTCGCGCGAGCAACTGCTCGAGCAGGTGTGGGGCCTCGAGTTCCCCGGCGGCACCCGCACCGTCGACCAGCACGTGGCGCAGCTCCGCGCCAAGCTCGGCGAGAGCCTCCAGATCGAGACCCTGCGCGGCATCGGCTACAAGCTGGTGCGGCCATGAGCGCCGCGACCGACGCTCACGCCGTCACGCCGTCCGCCGCCCCGCCCGGTCCACCCGAGAGGTCTCGTCGCCGGGCTCCACTGCTGGTCATCGCCGGCGTCGTGGCCGGCGCGCCGTTCCTGCTATTGCTGATGGCGCTCCTCTTGGTCTCCCTACTGCGCAGTGGCGGCTACGTGCAGGGCTACGCGTTCTCCACCAAGGTCGTGCTCGCAGTCGTCGGATTGGTCGCCGCGGCCGGCCTCATCGCGGCACTCGTCATCGCGGTCGCGGCGCTGCGGCCGGTCGCAGCATCCGCGTCCGGCGCCGGCCCTCGCGCGACCTCGCTGCGCACGCGCTCGTTTTTCGTGATCGCGGTCGCGGTCCTGATCCCCTCGTTCTGCCTCGCCGCGTTCGGCGCGTGGGCCTACTACAAGAGCTGGCAGACAGCGGGCGTGTTGTATGCCGGCCAGGCGTCATACAGGGCGTCGCAGCTCAACACGGAGATCCAGAGCCTGGCGAAGGCTCCCGTCCACTTCACGGCCGCCGAGCGCGCCGGCCTCAGCCAGGCCATCGTGGGTCAGTTCAGCGTGAACGGCCATTCCGCCGGCGCCCTGCTGGGCGATCTCGCGACCGTCGCCGATCCGAACACCCATGTGCTCCCGGTCTGGGCCGCGCGAAGCGTGAAGCAGAAGGGCTACGCCATCGGCACTCGGAAGGGACCGGCCGATGCCGGTCGCAGCGACCTGAGCATCGTGGCCTGGCGCACCGGGCCCGACCGGGTCTACTACTACACGGACTACTGGGGCGATCTGCAGAGCTTCGCTCCCTACGCGCCGCTCACGCGGCTCGTGCCTATCGGTCTGCTCGGCATCGCTCTGATCGCGACGCTCGGCCTCCTGGGCGCCTGGATCCTCTCGCGGAGCGTGGTACGCCCGGTCCGCCGGCTGGCGGAGGCGAGCGGCCGGCTCGCCGAAGGCGAAGCCGGCGTTACGGTGAAACCGGAGGGGCCGCGCGAGCTCCGCGAGCTCGCGACCTCGTTCAACGACATGAACGCCAAGCTGACCAAGGCGCAGGAGACTGAGCAAGCGTTCCTCCTCTCGGTCAGCCACGAGCTCAAGACGCCGCTGACCTCGATCCGCGGCTACGCCGAGGGCATCGGCGACGGCACCGTCAAGCCCGCCGACGGCTCGATGGTGATCGGCGCCGAGTCGAGCCGCCTCGAGCGCCTCGTCGGCGACCTTCTCGAGTCGGGACGCATGCGCAAGAGCGCCTTCACGGTGCGCCAGGAGACGGTCGACCTGGCGGCCCTGGCGCAGGACGTCGCGCGCCGCTACGAAGTCACGGCGCGCGACGCCGACCTGACGCTGCACCTCAAGACGGAGGCGGGAGGTTCGGCCGTTGCCGACAACGATCGCGTCCTGCAGGTCGTCTCCAATCTCGTCGAGAACGCGGTCCGCTGCACGCCGCCCCCGGGGACCGTCACGATCACGACGGCGCCCGGCATGGTGAGCGTTGCCGACACCGGTCGCGGCTTGACGAGTGACGACCTCCCGCGCGCCTTCGAACGCTTCTACCTTTACAGCCGCTACGGCACAGACCGCCCGGTCGGGACCGGACTGGGGCTGGCGATCGTCAAGGAGCTCACCCAGGCCATGGGCGGCACCGTGAGCGTGTCCAGTGCCGTCGGCGTGGGCACGGCCTTCACGGTCATGCTGCCCCGAGACGACGCCGCGTCGACGGTCGCTCTGCCCCGGGACGATGCGTCGTGACCGCGGGCGCTGCCGCATCTATCGCTCGCGCGCCGTGCGGCGGCGTCGCTTCCTGTTCGCTGTGTGCGTCATCGCGGCGCTGGCCGGCGTCGTGCTGGCCACGGGGCAGAGCGGGGGCCGCGACCGAGTGACCTACGAGCGCCGCGCGACCGTCGCCTACGCGGACAGGTGGGCGCTGCAGGTCAATCCGCAGTACTGGTCGTCACCCGACAGCGACTGTGCCAACTTCGTCTCGCAGTGTCTCGCTGCCGGCGGCCTGCGTTTTCTGGAGGATCCCGGCAGGGAATGGCACGCCAACGGCGCGGAGCTCCCCACCGTCGCCTGGGTCAACTGCGGCGCGCAGCTGCGGAGCCTCTCTGCGCGCAGCGGGGAGCACTCAAGCTACATCGCGCACGCCAGCCGCACGCTTCCTCGCGCCTGGGCCGCCGGAGACATCGTCTATCTGGGCAACGAAGTGGACGGGAGAGCCGAGTGGCAGCACGTGATCATCTGCGTGGGCCGGGAGGGTGGCGAATGGGTCTACGACAGCCACACGACCGCGCACCGGCGGCAGCCGGTGGACGTGTGGTATCCGGAGCACTTCGCGCTGATCCGCTACTGCCACGTCGCCGATGCGGTGAGCTACTCAGGGGGCCAGTGACGAAGGCCGCGAGCCTTCCGCCGCCCCGGACTCCGCCGCCCATCCGCCGACTCTGCCGGGAGTATCATCCATGTGAGGTGCCGAGACGCATCGGTGCGCAACGGCTGGAAGGCAAGGACCATGACTGCGCGTGTGCGAGGGGCTCTCCCGGTGACGTGCGCGAGCGTACTCGCCGTAGCCGTTCTCGCGGCAGTGCTTCTCGGCCTCGCCGGTCAGTCGGGCGCCTCGTCCCCGGACGCTGCGAGCTCAGGCGGTCAAGCGCTCGACGCGGGCATCGCCCACGTGCGGACGGTTCGAGGCGTGCTCGTCCTCGACCCACCCTACCGGGCAACGTCCACCTTCTCGCGCATGGCGTGGACCGCGTTCACCGCCACCGCGACCGGCGACCGCAAGGCGGACGTCCACTACGCCGTCGACTGGGCGCGGGCGCAGCGGGCCTACGCAGCTGCCCTGGCGAGACTGCGCAAGACCAAGGGCTCGCTGCCCGCGGCGCAGTACGCCCAGCAGCTCAAAGACCTGAAGGCGCAGCAGGCCGTCGCCACGCGCACGCAATGGGTGGTCAACGCGGCGCGGCGCACCTCCACGCTGGTCTTCTTCTACGCCGATCCGCTCACGCGCCGGCCGGCGCGCGCCAAGTACATGGAGATGGGTCCGACCAACGGTCTGCCGCCGACGCCGGATCACACGTACTCCTTGCGCGTCTGGGAGCTCGCCACCCAGCTGCGCGCGATGATGGCGGAGCAGAGCGGCATCGCGGTCGCCGAAACGACAGTCGACGGGCAGCCCGGCTACCGGGTGGATGTTCCGGCGAGCGGCGATACTGCCGCGTGGACGGCGCTGATCGACAAGGCATCCGGCCTGACGGCGGCCGTCCGCTTGCCCGCGGCCACGACACCGGACCGGGCGGACTTCAACCCTCCGTTCCACGTGACGAAGCTGGTCGTGAACGACCCTTTGCCGGCCGGCGCTTTCACGGTCACCCCGGACTACCGCGTTCTCCCGCACCCTGCGGGCGTCCCGCAGGTCGTCACCATGGACTTCGGCGGCCCCAAGCCCGGCGAGACGCTCTACTCCCCGCCGGGCAGGCTGCGCGACGTCGCCCCTCCCTCCACGCTCCTCCCCTCTCGCGTGCCCTCCGGGTACAGGCTCGCCCTCGTCGAGCGGCGGACCATCGGCGCCGTCCCCTTCACTGCGCTCACGTACCGGCGCGGCATGAACGCCTTCGTCGTGTGGTCCGGCGACCGTTTGGCCAACGTGAGCGTGGACGACTCGGGGGTCGCCGAGTCTGACCGCATCGCCGCCTTCGACCGCACGACGTGGCCGCCTCTGGGCGGCCCGCTGAGCGCCGTCGTCGCCACCGATGCAGTGAGCGGCGGCGCCTTCGATGGCGCGCCGGCGGCTGCCTCGGCCGCGGGCGTCGGCTTCCCGACGGAGCTCCAAGCCTGGACCGCGACCAAGGAGGCGGACCTCAGAGGAGACCTGACCCGCGCCGAGATCCTGAGCGTGGCCGGGTCCCTCCAGCCTCTCGAGAGCGGTGCCTGGCATGAGCCGGCCGTGGGCGTCCCCGCGTTGATCGCGGTCGTGGCCGCCGCCGTGGCGGCCGCCGCGACCGTCTGGTTCTGGGTGCGCGCGCGTCGGCGTACCTCTGGAACGACGCGCCCGCGGCTGACCGTCCTCACGTGGCCGCTCGTCGGCCTGGCGCTCGTGATCGCCGGTGCATGTCTCGACTGGCACGCCCTGCTGCACAACGGCCCGGCATGGGGCATTCGCGGCTGGGACGAGCCGCTCGGCCGCTGGGTGATCGCCGCCGCCATCGCCGCCGTGGCATGCGCCGCCTGGCGGCAGCTCGCCGCCAGGCGGCGCGGCCCGGTCGGCCTCAGGTTCCTGAGCGTCCTTCTCGCCGCCGTCGCGCTCGCGGGCAGCGCCTTCGCGCTCGTCTACCTGCCGCTGGTGGCGCGCTTCACGGTCCAGCCAGACAGCGGCGGCGACATGACTGCGGAGAGCTGGTTGCTGCGCATCGTCTCGAGCCGGTTCAGCCCGTCGGCGACGACCGGGCTCTACGTCTCCATCGTCGGTGTCCTGTTGCTGTTCGCCGGCATCGTGATGCTGCGGGCGCCGCAGCCGGCGGCGTCTGAAGCGGCCCTCGCCGAGGCGAGCGCCGAAGCCGCGACCGAAGCCGCTGTCAGGGCAGAGATCGGGCCGCAGGCCCGGCGCCGGCCGCTGGCGCGAAATGACGACGGGGCGGGGAGCCCTTCCGCTCCCCGCCCCGTCGATCTTGTGCCGTCCGCCCGCGCCTGCCAAGGCGGGGGACTCAGCCCTTCGATCAGCGGTTGACGGTGCCTTCCCAGGTGCTGATCTGCTTCTGCTTCTTGTCGGCCTCGGTGAACCAGCGCGTGGTGACGCACTTGGTCTCGGTGAAGAACTGCACGCCGTCCTTGCCGAGCACGTGGTTGTCGCCGAAGAACGAGTCCTTGTGGCCCGAGAAGGGGAAGAAGGACACCGGCACGGGGATGCCGACGTTGATGCCGACCATGCCGGCGTGCGTGCGGCGGCTGAACTCACGCGAGTAGTAGCCGCTCTCGGTGAAGATGCAGGAGCCGTTGGCGTAGGGGCTGTGGTTCATGAGCGCAAGTCCCTCTTCGAAGTCGTCGACGCGCTTGATGAAGAGGATCGGGCCGAAGGCCTCTTCCTGGCCGCAGGTCATCTCGGGGGTGACGTTGTCGAAGATGGTCGGGCCGACAAAGTGACCGCCCTCAAGACCCGGGACCACGAGGTCACGGCCGTCCAGGACGAGCGTGGCGCCCTCTTCGACGCCCTTGTCGATCCAGCGCTTGACGGACTGCTGGTGGGCCGCGGAGACCACCGGGCCGAGTTCCGTCCTCGCGTCGTAGGCGGCGCCCACGACGCGCTCCTCGGCGAACTTCTTCATGTAGGCGACGAACTCATCGGCGACGGCGTTCTCGACAACGCACACGGGCAGCGCCATGCAGCGCATGCCGGCGCAGCCGAAGGTGGAGTTGATGATGCCGCGGGCGGCGCGCTCGAGCGAGGCGTCCTTGAGTACGAGGCCGTGGTTCTTGGCCTGCGTCTGCGCCTGCACGCGCTTGCCGTGCGCGGCGGCGATGGAGTAGATGTGCTTGCCCACCGGCGTGGTGCCGACGAAGCTGACGCCGCGGACGGCCGGGTGCTTGAGAAGGACTTCGGCCTGCTCCTTCTCGGCGGTCACCATGTTGACGACGCCCTTGGGCAGGCCGGCCTCGTAGAGCAGGTCGAGCAGCAGGTGGCTGGTCAGCGGCACGGGGTTGGCGGCCTTGAGCACGAAGGTGTTGCCGGTGGCGATGCAGAGCGGGAGCATCCAGCCGAAGGGGATCATGGCCGGGAAGTTGAAGGGCGCGATGCCGGCGAAGACGCCGAGCGGCTCGCGGTAGCTAACGGTGTCGTGACCGGTGGCCACGTTCATCAGCGACTCGCCCTTCATGAGCATGGGGGCGCCGACGGCCACATCGCACGCCTCGATGATCTTGACGACCTCGCCGCGGGCCTCGTCGAGGTTCTTGCCTAGCTCGGTCGAGACCACGGTGGCGATCTCGTCCATGTGCGCCAGCAGCATCGGCCGCCAGCGGAAGAGCACCTCGGTACGCTTCTGGATCGGCATGCTGGCCCAGGGGCCGAAGGCGGCGTGGGCCGACTCGATGGCCTCGGTGACCTCGGCCTCAGTGCACATTGGGGTCTCGGCGATGACCTCGCCGGTGTTGGAGTCGGTGATCGGCAGGTACGTGTCGGTCTTGGATTGCTTCCACACGCCGTCGACGCAGTACCCGAGCCTCTTGACTTCCGCCATGGTCGTTCCTCACTGGTTTAGGGGTTGATTGGTGCGGCTGGACGGAGTCTAATCAATCAAGTGATTAAACTCAACTGTCAGAAGGGATGTCGTCGTGAGCCCGTACCAGCGTGACGCCGAAGCCGAGTCCGCTGCCGTCGTGGCCGACGCGGCTTCGAACGCTCACGCCGCCGGCGTGAGCGGCGACCCGAGACAGCGCATGTCGCCCCCCGCCCGCAGCATCCTCGCGGCTGCGCAGCGGGTGCTCGTCGCCAAAGGCTTCTCCGGACTGACGCTGCGCGCCATCGCCCGGGAATCGGGCGAGAACTCCGCGTCGGTGCAGTACTACTTCGGCAACAAGGAAGGGCTCGTCGAAGCGATGATCGACTCAGTGTTCCGCGACGACCAGGAGGACGCCGCCGCAGCCATGAGCACGGTCACGAGCGACCGGCTGCCGCGATTCGTGGACGGCCTGCGCACCATCAGCTCCTCACGGTCGTTCCGGGTCTTCTTCGACGTCCTGCCCTACGCCTTGCGCGACGAGGGGCTCAGGAGCCGCATGGCTCGCGCCTACGACTGGTACCGGCAGATCAAGCGCGACTGGCTGCGCGGCGAGGACGAGCCATCGGCTTCCGAGCAACAGGCGCTGCTCGGCGTCGCCGAGCTCATGACAGCGGTCGTCGACGGCCTGGCCATCCAGGAGGCCATCGACGACGAGTTCGACATGCGACGGCCCTACGCCGTGCTGGAGCTCATGCTCCAGCGGTCCCTGCCGGACCTGCTCGAGGCGGACCTGTTCGGAGGCTCGCCCTCCGCGTGACGACGCGGCCCGGCGGACTGTCCCCGCGTCTAGCGAGCCGGGGGCCTGGTGTTCGGAGGTGGCGGGTCCTTCATCCCCAGGCGGAACGATTCGCCGGTCTTCTTCCTCTTCCACGAGACGACGACGCTCTGGTTCAGCGGATGGACCAGCATGATGGCTCCCGGTCGCGGGCAGTCCTCGACGCAGCAGCCGCAATACCAGCATTCGTCCGGATAGAGGACGATGGGAGGCGTCAGCCTCTCGGGATTGGGCATCAGCACGTCGGTGCGGCAGATCTTGACGCACACGTTGCACCCGTTGCATACCGCAGCGTCGAACTGCAGGGGGATGTTGGGCATCGGCGGGTTGGGGACCATGTAGACGCGGCGATCCATCAGGCTCCTCCGGTGTCGGGCGAGCTCCCGCCGTGAGCCACGTAGTTCTCTTCGTAGGTGGACGCGTAGGGCGGCTGCAGGTGGTAGTCGAGCGGGACATCTCGCGTCTTGACCTCTCCGTGATCACGCCGGATCGGGGACAGCTTGCGCCACTCGGGAGGGTCGACCGCCGGGTAGTCCAGTCTCCGGAAATCGAGATGCTCGCTGCTCGCCCTGCGGGCGAGAGAGGCGTGCATCACGATCTCTGCGACCGTGAGTATCGTGTGGCACTCGAGCACCCGGCCCAGCTCGTGGGGGTTGGCCGCGTAGCCTCTGGTCAGCTCCGCTTCGCGCACCTCAGCCAGCAGCCTCAGCCCCCGCAGCAGCGTTTCCTCGCTCCTGAACTGGCCGCAGTAGTCCTGCATGATCCGGCAGATGCCCGCGTTGAGCTCCTTCCACCCCATGGACTCCGGGCGCTTCTGTAGCGGAGCGTAGACGCGGGCTCTTTCGGTCTCGAGCTGATCCTCATCGACCGCAGGTCCAGACGCGTCGCGCGCGTAGTCCGCAGCTCTCCTGCCGGCGTACCTGCCGCTGGTGGCGGCGCCCGAGTGGTCGCCGGCCCCGTAGACGCTGCGCCCGGCTCCGTACAGGCCTTCGAGGCTGGAGCGAAGGTCCCAGTCCACCATCAGGCCGCCGCCGAAGATCTCCCTCCACTGCGGGACCGACACTCCCGCGGGGTAGTGCGGGCTCCGATAGGCGTCAGGCGGCATGATCGGAGCCTGAAGCATGTCCTGGTCGGGGTCGAAGCCGGCGCGCGTGTAGGTCTCGTAGACGGGCACGCGGGTCTTGCCCTCATTGCCGACCATGAGGCCAAAGATGGCTCGCCTCTCGTGCGCGGGCAGGCTGGGGAGATCGGCGTAGAGGGGCAGGACGACCTCGCCGCTCCGGATCCGCTCCGCCAGGGAGTCGTCGATGTGGTTCCCCTGGGTCTGCGGCGTGACCGACGATCCTGTGAGCCCGCCGCCGATCAACATGAATTTCTGACCGTCCCGCGGCAGGAATCTGTCGCGGACCGCGGCCAGTTCCCGGCCGCTCCCGTCAAACCACGGCACGGGCTTGCCGCGGGCGTCGACCATCGTACAGCCGAACCAGGTGTTGTCGGGGTAGCCGACTCCGTACTGGATGTAGGCGAAGCCGCCGGCGGTGTCGTAGGACCGCTCCATGCCTGCGAGCTCGGCGCCCGCGTTCCACGCCATCGCGTGGCCGTCCCCTACGATGTTCAGGTCGGCGAACGTCGCCGCTCCGCCGTTCAGCTCGGTGGAGAAGACCCACTCTCGCCGGGGATGCGCCATCGCCAGCACCGTCGCTTTCGCCCGGAAGACGTAGAGCTCGCCGGTCCGGACGTTGACGCCGGTTGCCCCCACGACCCGGACGCCGGCCTTGCCGTCTTCGGTCAGCAGGCTGGTCGCCATCACCCTGTTGTAGGTCTTGATCCCGAGGCGCACGGTCTCCTTGTGCAGGCACGGCTTCATGGTGTCGCCGTACACGCGCAGGCTGTGCCTGCTCTCGTAGTCGTAGCAGAAGAGCAGCTGGGTCTCCGGATCGCGGAACTCCGCACCCTCGAACTCGCCGTGCACGTCACGAATCTGCACGCCCATGCGCTCGCAATCCAGCGCGGCGTCCCAGCTCTCCCGGCACTGCGCGTACCGCATGGGCCCGCAGTCGTACCCCGCGAACCCGTCGACGATCGCCCGGGTGTACTCCTCCGGTGACACGGTGCTGCACGGATTCGCGCAGGCGGCCTGCCAGTGGTCGACACCGGCTCCTCCCTGGCCGCTGCGCCTGATGTGGCCCTTCTCCACGATGACCACCGAGGCCCCCCGTCTGGCGGCGCTGATGGCGGCGTGACAACCGGCGATCCCGCCGCCCAGAACGAGGACATCCGTGGAGATCCTGCTCTCCTGGCCGTAGCGGATGGGATACGGCCATTCGGGAGTCGACTGTCCCCCTTCGATGAGGTCCCACCACGAGGTCATTGTGACGACTCTCCTCTCAGGAACCGGGGCTGCTCACGCGGCGCGCATCAAGCCGATGACGGCCTTCCCACGCGCGTCTCACATCCGCATCGTGGGAATGTCCTCCGTGCGCGTAGCAGCGTTTCATCACGCGCGAGAGAGGCGGCGAAGGCCTCCGCGATCGTTGCTCAGCCGTACTTCACGCGCGGGTCGAGCCAGGTGTAGGCGAGGTCGACGACGAAGTTGCTCACCGTCACGAGCAGGGCCGCGAACAGCACCGTCCCCATGATGAGCGGCAGGTCCTGCGTCTGGATCGCGTTCCACGCCTG
>CAIOZS010000269.1 GCA_903862845.1 uncultured Thermoleophilia bacterium | reverse complement strand
TAGTCGTTCCACTCTTCTTCGGTGACGTCTTTGAAGAGCGGTATGTCCTTGTAGCTCCTGGTCATCGTCTATCTCCTTGTCGTGAGGCGCCGGCGGCGTAGCCGCCCCGGCGCCGGATGCATCCGGGCATCGGGCTCCTAGAGTCCGGCCTCTGCCACGATGCAGGCCAGCTTCTCGGTGACCTGGTCGCCGAGCGGGAGCACCTCGTGCTCGGCGAGATGTTCGTCGACCAGCGCCGACGCCTTGTCGTAGGCGCCCTGCCTGCCGGATGCGACCCAGGCGTCCCACATGCTGCGGTCGAGCAGCCGCGGGCGCCAGATGTCTTTCATGTGCTTCCGCGTGTGGCGCTGGCCGAGGAAGTTGCCGCCAATGCCGACCTGCCTGATGGCCTCGAGAGCGATCGTCTCTTCATCCACCATGACGCCGGCGACGATGCGCGCGTTCCACGAGTAGATCTCGGCGTCCATGACGAGCTGCTGGGCAGAGAAGACGCTCCCGCCGCCCAGCGTGCCCGCGCCGGCCGTGAGGTCGGCGCCGGCGGCCATGGTGCTGAGCGCAGCGAACGCGTTCTGCGTACACGCCTGCCAGTCGGGCTCGTGGCTGCCGGTGGTCATGCCGGCGACGCTCACGGGCAGCCCTACGACGGCGGCAAGCTGCGTGGCGGCGATCTGGAACATGGCGGCCTCAGGACTGCCGGCCGCCAGGCCGGCGAGCGCCGGGTCGGCGACGTAGAAGAACGCCGCGCCGGGCGCCGTCGCCTGGATGGCGGCGCACGCGGCCAGCACGCCGGCGTGATGACGCACGAGAGCCGTTGCCAGATCCACCTGGTCGCCGGCGCCGGCCGCGCGGCCGTTGGGCGCCGCGACGACGCCTACAGGCAGGCCGGCGCGGGCGAACACGGATGCAGCGCCGAGCGCATCGGCGGCGGCGCACAGGCTGACCGGCGGGCGCCCGCGCAGCTCGACTTCGGAGCCGGCCACGGCGATGGCCATGCGCAGCACCGTGCGAGCCTCTTCAACGGACTGCAGCGTCGTGAGCTGCACGTGCTTGCTGGTCGCCGCAAAGCAGCGCGCCAGGTCGGCCGGGAGCGTCTCTCCGGCGGCGCGCACGGGCGGGCCGCAGAGGACGGCCACCTCAGGCAGCGCGTCGGCGAGCCGGCAGGCCTCGTCGAGGTCGGCGGCAGTCGCGGGGCGCGGGTCGCCGCCTTCGCGCGGACGCACGCGCGGGGCAGGACCGCCGGTTCCCAGCCAGCAGTGCCTCGCGCCGAGCACCGTGTGATGCTCGAAGACTCGGCCGCCGAGGACGACGGTATCGGGGGCGAGGCGCGCGGACTTCTCGGCGGCGGCGCCGTCGGCGCCCAGCAGCGCCAGGGCCGCGGCGTGCACGCGGCGCAGGTCGTCGTCACCGAGGATCTTGAGCGCCAGCCTCGTGGGCGACGTGATGATCGGGCTGACGGGCATCAGACCCCCGCCAGCTCCTTGTCGGCGCGGTCGACGATCGCGCGCAGCTCGCTCACCACGTCTTCGGGCAGCGGGTCCGACCTGTAGTTCTCGAGGATGTCGTCGGCGATCTCCGTGGCCTTGTGCAGCGCGCCCTTCTTGCCCTCGCGCAGCCAGGTGTCGTAGGGCGTGCGGTCCCACACATTCGGGCGCCAGATCTCCTTCATGTGCGCCCGCGTGTGCTTCTCGGCGAGGTAGGTTCCGTTGGGGCCGACCTTCCTGATCACGTCCAGAGCAAGCGTCTCGTCGGTGACCTCGATGCCGCCGGCGACCTTCTGCACGATGGAGTAGATCTCGGTCTCCATCACCATGTGCGGGTAGCTGAGGATCTTGGAGCCGTTCAGCAGGCCGGCGCCGTTCATCATGTCGGCGCTGCTCATCACGCTGGCGAAGGTGCTGAGCGAGTCGTCGATCGCGGCTTGCCAGCCGGGCTCCTTCGCGCCGGTGGCCATGGTGCCCATCGCCATGGGGATGCCGTAGAAGTGGGCGAGCTGCGTGGAGGCGGCGGCGAGCAGATAGTCCTCGGGCGAGCCGCCGGTGTAGCCGCCGGTCTTGAGGTCGATGACGCTCGGGGCGCCGGCGAAGAAGCAAGGCGTGCCGGGGAAGGCGAGCTGCAGAAGCACGACGCCGCTGAGCGCCTCGGCGTTCTGCACGACGAGGTTGCCGGCCAGCGTCGCCGGGCCTGTGCCGGCCGCAAGGGGCATGGGCATGAACCCGCTGGCCAGCCCATGCTCGGCGGCCACAAGGTTGGCCTCAAGGTTCGGGCCGTCGTGGCCGAGCGGATCGACCGCGCATTGCATGAAGCTCAGGATCGGCCGCTCGCGCAGCTTGTCGAGGCCGCCGGCGATGGCGGCCGCCATCTCGACGATGTAGCGCGCCGGCCTCTCGCCGACGGTGGTCACCGTCTGAAAGTGCTTGCTGGTGTTGGTGAACACGGCCTCAGCGTCGTGCAGCGCCTTGGTGGTCGGCGGCACGTCCTGGCTGGTGACCACGGGGCCCCAGTAGTAGCTGATGTTGGGCAGCGCGTCGACGAAGCGGGCGCTGGTGGCAGCGTCGTTCTTCGTGGATGGCCGCTTCTCGCCGTTCTTGTGGTCGAACACGAACACGCCGGAGCCGTCGTTGCTCAGGTAGCAGTGCTTGCCGTCGATGAGCATGTCGGCGGCCGGGTCGCGCCCCGCGAGGACGTACTCGCGCGGCGCCCTGGCGGCCGCCTCTATGACCAGCGCGCGCGGGAACTTGGCGACCTGCGTCGCGCGGTCCACCACGCAGCCGTTCTGCTCCAGCACAGTGAGCGCCTTGTCGCTGGGAAAACGGATGCCCACGTCTTCCATGATCTCAAGGGTGGCCTCGTGGATGCGTTCGAGCTCGCTGGGGGCGAGGACGTCCCACTTGAGACGTGGGGCGATGGGATTGATACGGGTGGTCATTTCTGCAACCTCGCAAGGGTCCGACGACAGGTCAGGGGATGATGTCGGTCAGCGGGCGGGCGACGCGGAGATGCAGAGGTGGGCCCGTCCGCGGGAAGCGGACGGGCTTAGAGACCGCAGGAGCGGTTGATCGTGCTGATGCTGATTGAGGCCGCGAGCACGGGCCCAGTCTATAGCACCGCCGGCGCGCGGCAAAATGCCGCCGCTCCGAGGCGGTGCAGCGGTTTTGTGCCGTCGCGCGCGGCGCGCGGCTTGGAGCGCAGCTCCGCTACCCGCGCCTGCCCGTGGCCGTCGCGCGTCGCGTTCGGTGACGGCTGTGATCAGTCACGAGCACGCCCACCACGGCCGCAGCATGTGGCCCCAGCGATCGCCGGACTCCGCACCGCCGCAGACGAGGATGCCGTACGGATCGGAGATCTGCTGGCCGGACGCCGCGGCGAGATCGCGAAACACGCGCAGGCCGCGAAAATAGCTGCGGCCCGGCGTCTCGCCAGGCTTGATCTCGATGGGTATGCGCAGGCCGCCGAAGTCCAGGACGACGTCCACCTCCGCCCCGTGTGAGTCCCGCCAGAAATGAAGCCGCGGCGTTGCCGCGCCGCCTGGGGCTGCCGATCACGGCGACGGCCTTCGGCCGGGATTCAGGAGCGCTCATGTGGATACCTCCGGATGCCGTGGGTGACGCGACTTCAGCCGGTGCCGGTGCCGGTGCCGCGCGCGTACCGCTCGAACGCGGCGCGCGCCTCACGGCGGGCATCGTCGGGGATGGGCGTGGGCACGTGCGCGGCGAGCACGGCCTCGGCGCGCTCCAGCGCGTCGCTCACCAGGGAGCGCCCCGCGAATTCGGAGAGGCTCCCGCGCTGGAAGACTGACGGGCGCCAGATCTCGCCGCGTCGCGAGCCCTCGCGGGAGCTCCGCCGGCCGAGGAAATGGCCACCGGGGCCCACCGCGGCGATGTCGTCGAGCAGCGTCGACGCGTCGTCCACCGCCGGCAGGCGGAGGAGCCGGCGCACGGACCCGATGGTGTCGCAGTCGAGCATAACCTTGGCGGTGGAAATGGTCTGGACCGAGTCCAGGAGCCCGGCCGACACGAGCATGTCGGCCCCGGCGAGGACGGTCGCCATGGCGGTGATGGCGCCCTCGGCGCCGGCCTGGAAGTTGGCCGCCTTCGCTTCTGTACTGATTCCCGAACCCATGCTGGGCAGCCCGAAGTGCTTGCTCATGGAGAGGCAGACCATGTCGAGCAGCGCCACCTCCGGGGCCCCGCACAGGTAGCCGCCGGTGCGCAGATCGGTCGCGCCGCCGGTGGCCACCACGGTCAGCGCGCAGCCCGGCGCCGCGAGCTGGAAGATCACGATCCCGGCGAGGAGCTCCGCGATCCCGGTCACGGCCGAGCCGAGGATGCTCATCGGACCCGTCGATCCCATCAGCGGCAGGGGATGGATGTTGACGGGCACGCCGTGACGCGCCAGCTCGATCGAGGCGTCGAGCTTGTCGCTCTCGAACTGCAGCGGCGATACCGGGCAGTGCAGGGACGAGTAGATGGGTCGCTCGCGGAGCGGAGCTCCCGCGATCGACTCCAGCATCTCAAGGAGTGGCGGCACCTGCTCCGGTGAGTGCGCGACGATGCTCTGGACGTGCTTGGAGGTCGACTCCAAGGCGATGAGGTCGGTCTCCAGGCCCCCCGTGACGGGGTCGAAGTCGGGGCCCGTGAGCGTCGTCCAGATGAAGTCGAGCTCGGGCAGGGCGTCGAAGAGGCCGAAGTAGTACGCGAGATCGGCCCGGGTGGCCCCGCGCACCTCGCCGGTCAGGTCGTCCAAGACCGTCGTCGCCATGCCGTCGGTCGTGCAGGCGAGCGGCGAGCCGGCGCCGACGACGAGGTCGTGCGCCGGGTCGCGGCCGGCCAGCCTGATCTGGCCCGGCGCCGTCTTGAGGCAGCTCTCCACAAGCTCCGGGGGAAGCTTGGCGAGCCGGCGCTCCCCGTCGACCTGCGCCCCCGCCTCAGCGAGCAGCCGCAGCACGCTCGTCGAGCCCACACCGACGCCGACGTGCTCGAGGACGTGCAGCACGCGCTGGTACAGCGCGTCCTTCTCGGCCGCGGACAGGCAGTCGACCCGCGGCGGGGCCATCAGCCGCCTCCAGCACCCGGCCGCTCCGCGGGCGCGCCGGCGCCGGCGGCGCCCGGCCGGTCGGCCTCGACGTCCGCGAGGATCTGGTCGAGCCCCGCCTTCACGTCGTCGCCGAGCTCGAAGGCGCGCGGCTCGGCGCGCAGCGCCGCGACTCGCGCCTTGAGGCGGTCGAGCAGCGTGTGCGAGCCCTCCGCCTGCCAGCGGTCGTGCGGCGTCGTGTCGAGCAGCTCGCTCTGCCAGATGCCGCGGAAGTGCGAGCGCGTGTACGGCCGGGCCAGGTGATTGCCGCCCGGCCCGATGGCTTTGATCTCGTCCAGCGCCAGAGCCTCGTCGTCCACCCTGAGCTCGCGCATGAACGCCTTCGTGTAGCCGATCAGCTCGTTGCCGAGAAGGATCGACTCGTAGCTGCTCTGCAGGCCCGCCTCGAGGTAGCCGACGTCATGCAGCAAGGTCGCCCGTGAGAGCAAGCCGGTCACCGTCGTGATGGCGCTCTCCACGCCCCACTGCTCGTCGAGCGTCTTGCTGTCTGAGTGCGCCGCGTAGCTGAAGCTCGGCAGGTCGTACCAGCGCGCCAGGTCGGTCTGCGCCTGATAGCCCTGCACGGGGCCGGCCGACGAATACACCTCGGTCATCGTGCGCATGTTCATGGCGCCCGCGCCGACGCCCCAGACGAACGGCGCCCCGGGCTTGACCGCCTGACTCAGCACAAGGCCCGCCAGCGTCTCGGCGTTGGCGACCACGATCACCGCGGTGATGCTGGCCGGCGCTGTGGTACCGGCGTTCGGCGCCGGCGCCCAGATCAGCGGGATACCGAGCTCGGCGCAGGCGATCACCTTGCTGGCGCCGTCCTCGTCGAAGAGCAGCGGCGGCACCGGCATCGCGTAGATGCCGAAGCTGTCGGCCTCGCCGGCCAGCGCCGTCATCTCCTTCAGCTTCGGCAGGATGTGGCCGTCGCGCGGCGCCACGAGGAGCGGCTTGCGCGTGCCGCGCACCATGGCGTCGACCTGGGCCAGGTCGTCGATCGCCTGCGGCACGTCCTCGGGCAGGCCCATGCTCATGACGAAATCGATGTGGGGGAGCTTCTCGCAGAGCGCGGCCATGCCCTCGACGTCGGCCTTGCGCACGCGGCGCCGCTCTCGCGTGTCAGGGTCACAAACGTAGAGCACGTCGCTGCCGGTGCCGCAGTAGCTGTGGTGGGCGTCGAGCACGAGAGGCGTGGTGTCGCCGCCGCGCGGCTTGATCGTCGCGTCGCGCGGCGCGCTGGCGAGGGCCTCGTCGATCAGCTTCGCCGGGATGCGCACGCGGGTACCGTCGATCGTGGCACCGGCCTTGGCGAAGATCGCCACCGCCGGCGCATAGCGCACCTCGATGCCCGTGTCGGCGAGCACCTCCAGGGTCGCTTCGTGGACTCGCTTGCAGGCTGCGTCGTCCCAGATTGTCAGGCGAGCTTCATTCATGCCGCCACCTCCGTCGCTTCAATTGGGGGCCGGCGCCGCGAGGGCTGCCGGGTTGAGTGCTTGTTGAACGGACGGCAACGCCGGGTCCGTCGGTGCGTGCGAAGGGAGGAGCCGCGTGGGGCGGGCTCGGGCGCGCTCCGCGCGCCTCGGCCCGGCGGCTCGCGGCCGCCTCAGGCCTGTCTGTGGCCGAAGGTGAAGTAGATGTGGCTGACGAGTCCGCGGATGGTCACGGCGCCGACTCTACCACCCGCCGTCCGGTCCGGGCCAGCACGTCGAGAGCGGCGGGCCGGCTGGACACGGCGAGAACATCTCGTCAATGCTACGGGAGCCATGAACGTACAGCACGTCTACGAAGAGGGTCTGTGCATGCAGTGCGGCACCTGCGAGGGCGTCTGCCCCACGGGAGCGGTCGCGCTGACGTGGGACCTGCGCGCGGGCTACCTCCTGTCGGTGGACGCGCAAACCTGCACGGACTGCGGCCACTGCCATGAGGCATGCCCGGGGCCCGGCCTCGACTTCTCGCCGGGCGCTTGGTGGCGCGAGCGCAACGAGGGCGCCCTCACCGAGGATTTCCTCGGCCCCTGGCGCCAGCTCTGGTTCGGCTGGGCGTCAGACGAGACCGTGCGCCACGAAGGCGCCTCCGGCGGCGTGGCCACAGCGCTGATGCAGGCGGCTCTCGCAACCGGCGCCGCGGACGCCGTTGTGGCGGTGCGGATGAGCGCGACCAGCCCGCTCGAGGCCGAGGCCGTGATCTGCCGTTCGCCCGAGGAGGTGGCCGCGTGCCGCGGCTCCAAGTACAACGTGGTCGCGACCAATACTGTTCTCCGCCGGATCCTGGAGGAACCCGGCCGCTACGCGCTCGTGGGCCTGCCGTGCCACATCCAGGGGCTGCGCCTGGCGCAGCGGCGGTCCCGGCGACTGCGGGAGCGCGTGGTGCTCACGCTCGGCATCTTCTGCGGGCTCACCTGCGAGCCGCGCGCGACCGCCGTGGCGGCGCGGCAGGCTGGGCTCGATCGTGAGGAGCTCAGTTTCGTCTCGTACCGGGGGCCGGGTTGGCCGGGAGGCATGCGCCTGGAGACGCGGCGGGGCGCGGCTCGGGGGCGGCACTACCCGGACTACTTCGACGGCTTCATGGCGGCCCTCACGCCGCCTCGTTGCCGCATCTGCCCGGACGCGCTGGCCGAGCTCGCCGACATCTCGGTGGGCGACGCCTGGCTCGACCGCTTCACAGGCTCGGACGGCGTGAGCGACGTCATCGTGCGCACGCCCGCCGGAGAACGCCTGCTCGCCGGTGCCGCCGAGTACCTGAGCCTTCAGCCGGCGGGGCCTCAGGAGATGGTCGCGTCACAGCGCGAGACGCACGTCGTGAAGCGGGACGTGCGTCGCGGGCGTCTCTGGCTGCGGTCGCTGGCCCGGCGGCCGCTGCCGGACTACCCGGGCCTCGATCTGTCGGCGTCTGCCGGCGACCGTCTGCGCGGCGTCGCCGAAGCCGCGCGGGAGCGCCTGTTTCGATTCCTCGCCGACAGGCGCTATCCGGACTGAGTCACCGCGTCGCATTCACGCCCGGCGCCGGACGCGCGCAGGCGGCTCCCGCCAGGCCCGCCGCCGGACCCAACTTGAGCGAACCTAGCGGCCGCCCGGCACGGCCCGCGGCGGATTGCTCGGCGAAGTTGGGCGTGCACGGCCACGCCGCTTTACTCCCGTCAGCACCGACCATACGCTCGTGCTCCGCAGGCGCGGCGCGCCGGCGTGTTCGCACCCACGCGAGGGGGCGGTGCCTTGGGACCGGCGACCAGATGTCGCCCCCTGCCGCCACTCGCCAGTGAAGGCCCACATCGGAGGTGCCGAGAGTGAAACGCAACCTGCACGCCGGGCGACCCAGATCCGGCGGGCTCAGCCTCAGTGTGTTCACCGACGCCGAGATGGACGACATCCATCTGGGCTCGCTCGAGATCCTCGAACGCACCGGCATGTGGGTCGAGGCGGACGATGCCCTCGACATCTTCGCCGACGGCGGCTGCGTGGTGACCCGGGAGACGCGCATGGTGCGCATCCCGCCCTACCTCGTGGAGGAGTCGCTGCGCTCGTGCCCGCCCAAGAGCTTCCTCTGCGGGCGCGACCCCGAGATGGACATCGTGCTCGAGGCTGGGCGCGTGTACGTCTCGAACTTCGACGAGGGCATCATGATCGTCGATACGCGTACCGGCGAGTATCGGCACCCCGTGCTCCAGGACGTGCGCGAGGCGGCCCGCCTGGTCGACGCCTTGAGCGACATCGACACCTACGAGTCGGCGGTGCACCCCACCGACGTGCCCGACGAGACCGCCAGCCTCCACAAGTGGGAAGCGGCCATCCAGAACACCGGCAAGCCGGTGGGTACCGAGGCCACCAGCGCCTACGACGTCAAGAAGCTCATCGAGATGGCGACGGTCATCGCGGGCAGCGAAGACGAGTTCCGCCGCCGGCCGCTGATCGGCTTCGGCGTCTGCCCGGTGAGCCCGCTTAAGCTGCCGCGCGACGCCACCGAAGTGATCATCGAGTCGGCGCGCGCCTGGTGCCCCGACACGATCCTGAGCATGGCGATGTCGGGCGGCTCTGCGCCGGTCACGCTGGCCGGCACGCTTGTGCTGCACAACGCCGAGGTGCTCAGCGGCATTGTCCTTTCGCAGCTCACCGAGCGCGGCTGCCCCATCACCTACGGCTCGTCGACCACGGCCATGGACCTCAAGCTGGCGGCGGCGTGCGTGGGCTCGCCCGAGCTCGCCCTCTTCAGCGCCGCCTGCGCCCAGATCGCGCGGCGTTACCTCATCCCCAGCTTTGTGGCCGGCTTGTAGGCAGACTCCAAGCTCGGTGACGCGCAGACCGGTCACGAGAAGACCCTCACCGGACTCCTTCCTGCGTTGGCAGGTGCCAACCAGATCTACGGGGCGGGGATGATCGAGTCGGGCGTCACCTTCGATTGCGGGCAGCTCGTGATGGACAACGAGATCGCACGCATGATCAAGCACGTCGTGAACGGGATCCCGGTGGACGACGAGACCCTGGCAGTGGAGGACATCGCCGGGGTCGGGCCGTTCGGCGACTTCCTCAGCCTC
>CAIOZS010000268.1 GCA_903862845.1 uncultured Thermoleophilia bacterium | reverse complement strand
TAGGAGTTATGGCTCACGGCGACGCACGGCCGCGTGCGCTGGGCGAAGCGGCGGAGCCCTCGCGGGCCAGGTTCCGCGCGGCGCTGGGCTCGGTGGTGAACAGCAGCTGTGCGAAGTCGCTGCCGATGCAGAGCAGCGGCAAGCCGGGTGGCAGCCCTTGCCGGTGAGCAGCGCGACCTCCGTCGCCAGCCTCTCGACCTGCTGGAGCACAGAGCTACTATCAGGCTGGGGCGGGCACTCGCTGGTACGAGAGCTCGTCCATGCCGGCGGTCCGCTGGGCGTGCTCGACGGTCAGGCTGACGATGTGCCCCTCAGCGTCCAGGTCGAGGTAGATACTCTCGTCGAGCTCGCGCGTTTCGACCGGCGGCCCGTCGGCGAATTCGACCAGCGTCGCGTCGGTGTCGGAAGAGCACTTGACACGCATGGCTCATTCCTCGATGACACGCACGATCCGCTCCTCTTGGAGAGGAGCACGGTCTGGGCGACCACGCGTGCAGAGGAAGTGGCCGACTCTACAGTACTTGGCCGACCCAATCCACGGACGCACCGCGGCTTGAAGACTCCTGGCTGCTCACGCGCCGGGCAGACGCCGCCAAGGGGCCGTCTGTGAGCCCCGACTCAGCGGGCCACGTTGTAGTCGGTCGAATCGGCTACTGAGGCGTAGTCCGCCTCGTGAAGCCAGTGGCACCAGATACCCCCGCCTGGAACGCTCAGCCTGCGCGACTTGTCCGCGGATCTCTGCCAGGCGGCAACCTCACAGCGCGGATACTGGCTTCCGTTGAGCGTATGGACGGCCTCGAGGGCCGGCTTCAGATCGGTGTCGGTCGACATGATGACCCCAACGTCGTACTCATTGCGAACGGCCATCATCACGAAGTCGACGGCCAGCGCGACGTCGATGCCTTTCTCCTCGGCAGGAGTCGAAGGCCAGCTTCGGGGATACCGCAGGCTCCGCGTGATGACGCTCACCCTGCCGGAGCCGCGCGAAGCGTGCGCGGCGCACTGACGCATGTGCGCGGCATAGGTTCGGGGGTCCTTGGTCGATTCGGGGCGGCCTCGGTAGACGCGCACTTCGAGGAGCTCACGGTCCGGGTCCCTGCGGACGATCAGCTCACCGAGCGTCAAAGGATCGACCTGGCCGGCATACGCCGGGTCGGTCCGACTACAGAACGTAGCGCGAGCTCGGCGGTAGACATTCTGGAAGTCGAGGAAGACCACGACTCGTGCCGCCATAGCCATCCGCCTCCGGTAGAAAGACAAACCCCGCCAGTTCGGGCGTGAACCCGGACGGCGGGGAGGATTGATCAGATACTACCCGCACTTCATCGGAATGCAACCTCAGGCGAGGGTGACGTTGACAGGGCGGCCCGGTGACAATGGGGACCGACCGCGAGTACCACCCTATCGGCTGAGCCAGAAGGTTCAATGGGTGACGAGAAATGTCAACGCGCCGCCCGTGCGCCGATGTGGAGCGGCCTTGGTCAAGGTGGGGGCGCCTGCGACGTGGAGCAGGCGCATCTGCCGGGCGCTCATCGCCGCGCCACCGCCAGCAGCCGGTCGACGAACTGCACCACGAGCGTGTCGCTGATGCGCGGCGGCGTCGCGGCCGGCTTCTTGCGCAGGGGGATGCGGGCGAGGTCTTGCACGTCGTGGAGCAGATGCAGGCGGCCGGCGGCGACCAGGGCGCGGTCCACGGCAGCGAGCTTGCCGGCGTAGATGGACCAGGCCGGCGTGCCGAGCACGGCGGCCTCGCGGTTCATGCTGCCGCCGGCGCTGACCACGGCGT
>CAIOZS010000267.1 GCA_903862845.1 uncultured Thermoleophilia bacterium | reverse complement strand
GGAGGTGTGCTGCCCAGAGCAAGGCGTGATCAGTGACGAATCCCGGCGCCGCTCCAGCGGAGCGGAAGGCCGGAGCCAGCGAAACAGAAGGAGGCGGAATGATCCGAAGTCAACGGTCCGGCATCAACCACCAGGGAGGCATCGGCATCGATGTCTTCACCGCAGACGAGCGGCAGGCCATCCACTGGGGCACCGTACAGGTGCTCGAGAAGGCCGGCCTCTGGGTGGAGGACGACGAGGCGCTCGACCTGTTCGCCGACGGCGGCTGCAAGGTCGACCGCTCCACGCGCAAGGTGAAGATCCCGCAGCACGTGCTCGAGGAGTGCATCAGCTGGGCGCCCTCCACGGTCACGCTCTGCGGTCGTACCCCGGACAAGGACCTCGTCATGGAGGGCCGGCGCGTCGCCTTCACCAACTTCGCCGAAGGCGTCAAGGCCGTCGACCTGTGGGACGGCAAGCTCCGTTCGACCACGAAGAAGGACGTCGCCGACCTCGCGCGCCTCGTCGACGCGCTCGACGACATCGAGGTCTACACGATCGCTGTGACGGCCACCGACGTGCCCCCGGAGGTCGCCGAGGCGCACCTCATCGAGCAGTCGCTGCTCAACACCACGAAGCCGATCTGCAGCCTCGCCCTCGGTCACCACGGCGCGCGCCTGCACATCGACGCCGCGGCCGCCGTGGTCGGCGGTCACGAGCAGCTCGCCGAGCGTCCCATGCTGCTCTTCCTCTCCTGCCCGGTGAGCCCGCTCAAGCTGATGGGCGAGTTCAGCGGCTGCATCATCGAGGCGGCCCGCGCCCACCAGGTCGCGATGCCGCTCTCCATGGCGATGTCCGGCGGCTCCGCCCCGGTCACCCTGGCCGGCACGATGGTCACGCACAACGCCGAGGTGCTCGGCGGCATCGTCCTCGCGCAGCTCGCCGAGAAGGGCGCCAAGTGCGTCTACGGCACCTCCACCACCGCCTTCGACCTGCAGCGCGCCGCAGCCACCGTCGGCACCCCGGAGCTCGGCCTCATCAGCGCGGCCGTGGCCGAGATGGGCCGCTACTACGGTCTGCCCACCTACGGCGCCGGGTTGTAGAGCGATTCCAAGCTCGGCGGCGACGCGCAGTGCGCCCACGAGAAGACCATCACCGGCCTCCTGCCAGCGTTGGGAGGGCTCAACCTGATCTACGGAGCCGGGATGATCGAGTCGGGCGTCACGATCGACTACGCCACGCTCGTCATGGACAACGATATCGCGCGCATCATCAAGTACACGCTTGGTGGCATTCCCACGAACGACGCCACGCTCATGGTCGACGAAATCATCGAAGTGGGGTCCGAGGAGGACTTCCTTTCGCGGATGAGCACCCTGAAGCTTATGCGTCAGCATCAGTCCAAGGCCGGCCTTATCGACCGGCGCGTGCGTGAAGAGTGGGAGATGGACGGCAGCACCGACATGTACGCCCGCTGCAGCGAAAAGGCCAAGGAGCTCATCGAGGGCCACCAGGTCGCGGAGCTCCCCAGCGACGTCAAGGAGCAGATCAGGGCG
>CAIOZS010000266.1 GCA_903862845.1 uncultured Thermoleophilia bacterium | reverse complement strand
TCGTCCCAGTGCATCTCGCCCGTCCAGTGCGACGCCGAGCTCAGGTTGACGATGCGCGACGGCGCGGCCGCGTCCAGCAGCGGCAGCAGCTCCCACGAGAGGACGAACGGGGTGAGCACGTTGACGGCGAAGGTGAGCTCTAGGCCGTCGCCGGTGACGCGACGCGTGCGGGAGTAGACGCCCGCGTTGTTCACGAGAACGTCGAGGCGCGCGTGCCCGCCACGGACGCGCGCCGCCAGATTCCGCACACCCGCGCGCGTCGAGAGATCGGCGAGACAAAGGGCGGCGGAGCCTCCGGCCGAGGCCGCGCGCACGGCCGCGAGAGCCGCCGCTCCGCGGAGCGCGCTACGGCCGTGCACCAGCACGTCGGCGCCCAGCGCCGCCAGCTCGACGGCCGTCTGGCGGCCAATACCGTCGGTCGAACCCGTGACGAGCACCGTCTTGCCCCTCATGAGAGCTTCCGCTGTCACCCCGTCTCCCGTAGGCTGGTGCCCGGCGACCGCAGGGCCGGCCGCCGCGCAGCACTCGCTATTCAGACAGCATCATCGTCGCGGGCTCGGGCGAGACGCAAGAGGCCTCGCCCGCCGGCGCCGGGAAAGGACCAGGTGACTCGAGCGCGTGCCACCGTGTTCTGGCTCCGCCGCGATCTGCGACTGGGTGACAACCCGGCGCTGACGACGGCCGTTGCCTTGGCGCGAGAGCGCGGCGGCAGCCTCCTCCCCGCCTTCGTCCCGGAGCCGCAAGCGCGGCCTCAACGGGCACCCGGCGGGGCCGCGCGCTGGTGGCTCTGGCACTCGCTGGGCGCGCTCGACGGCGAGCTGCGTCGGCGCGGCTCGCGGCTGGCCCTCGGGCGCGGCGACCCGGCCGTAGCCCTGCCCGGGCTGGCACACGCGGCGGGCGCCGGCACTGTGGTCTGGGCGGCCGGGCTGGAGCCCGGCGAGCTGGCCGACGACGAGGCCGTGGCCCGCGCGCTCGCCGGCAGCGGCGTGGAGGCCGTGATCGTCCCCTCGGCCGGGCTGCTCTTCGACCCGACGGCGATCCGCACCCGCGAGGGTCGCCCGTACACCGTCTTCACGCCGTTCTGGCGCGCCTGCCTGAACGGGCCGGCGCCGGCGGCGGCGCTACCCGCGCCGGAGGCGCTGCCCGCGGCGCCGCCCGAACCGGCCGGGCTCGCGCTCGACGAGCTCGCAGCGGAGACGAGGATCCCTTGGGCGGCCGGGTTCGACGGACTCTGGCGGCCGGGCGAAGCCGGCGCCCGCGCCGGCCTGTCCCGGCTCCTCCGCGGCCCCCTCGCCGCCTACGCGGAGATGCGCGACCGGCCCGACCTCGAGGGCACCTCGCGCCTCTCCCCTCACCTCCACTGGGGCGAGCTCAGCGCCCGGCAGGTGTGGCATGCCGTCGCCGGGCAGGTCGCGGAGGCCGGCTTCGACCTGGAGGCCGCCGTCGCTCCGTCCGCGTCGGACGGCGAGGGGGCGCCGAGCTTGCGGCGCTCCGCCGGCGCCTTCCTCCGCCAGCTCGGCTGGCGCGAGCTCTCCTCCCACCTGCTGCAGCATTTCCCGCAGATGCCGGCGCGGCCGCTGCGCGACCGCTTCGCCGTCTTCCCCTGGCGCGACGATCCGGTCGCGCTCGAAGCCTGGCGGCGCGGCCTCACCGGCTACCCGCTCGTGGACGCCGGGATGCGCGAGCTCTGGACCACCGGTTGGATGCACAACCGGGCGCGCCTCGTGGCGGCTTCCTTCCTTGTCAAGCATCTCCTCCTGCCTTGGCAGACCGGCGAGGAATGGTTCCGGGAGACGCTCGTCGACGCCGACCTCGCGAACAACGCGCTCGGCTGGCAGTGGGTGGCCGGGTGCGGCGCCGACGCCGCTCCCTACTTCCGGATCTTCAATCCGGTCACGCAGGGCCGCCGCCACGATCCGGAGGGCGCCTACGTGCGGCGCTGGGTCCCGGAGATCGCGGGTCTGCCGGCCGCTCACATCCACGCCCCGTGGCTGGCGCCGGGGACCGTGCTGACGGCGGCCGGCGTCACGCCCGGCGAGTCATACCCGGCGCCGATCGTCGAGCACGGCGAGGCCCGCTCCCGCGCGCTCGCCGCTTACGACGTGGTGCGGCACGCTCCACGCTGACGGCCCTCAGCCCAGCGTCACGAACCGCGGCTGCGGCCGGCCGCCCACCACGTCGACCAGGGCGAGCGTGCGCGGCTGCCCGAAACGCCCGCGCCCGGCCGACCCGGGGTTGAGGAACAGCGTCCCGGCGCGCCATTCCTCGGCCGCCTTGTGCGTATGGCCGCTGATCACGAGGTCGAAGCCCTCGGCCACGGGGTCGTGCCTGCCCATGAGGCTCGCGCCGATGTGACAGACGATGATCCGCAGGCCGGCGATCTCCGCCTCGGCCTCCCACGGAAGAGTGTCGCCCCACACCGGCACGTCGGTGTTGCCGGCCACCACCGTGAGCGGAGCGAGGGCGCGGAGACGCGCGAGGATGTCAGGACCCCCGACGTCGCCGGCGTGCACGATGCCCGCCGCGCCGGCGAACAGGTCGTCGAGCAAGGGGTCGTAGTAGCCGTGCGTGTCGCTGACCACGCCGATGAAGGGTGTTGCGTCCATCTGTGTAGGATACAGGGCGCACGGATGCAGGGGCGCACGGGCGCACGGCGCGCCGTAGCAGGCCTGCCCGGCGGGCGCGGCGCACGCGGCCGGCCCCGCGACACCCGCGGGCATGAAGCCGAGGAGGGAAGCGATGAGAGGTCTGACCGGCAAGCGCGTCGTCGTCACCGGCGGCACGAGCGGGATCGGCGCGGCGACCGCGGCGCGGTTCCGCGACGAGAGCTGCGAGGTCGTCGTGCTGGCGCGCACCCCGGGCGCCGGCGTGCTCGTCTGCGACGTCGGCGATCGCGAACAGGTCGACGCCGCGTTCGCTCGGATCGGCGAGCTCGACGTTCTCGTGAACAACGCGGGGGTCAGCGTGCGCAGCCCTGCCCTGGACATCTCCCCGGACCAGTGGGACCAGGTGCTGGCCACCAATCTCAGCGGCGCCTTCTGGGTGGCTCAGGCCGCCGCCCGCCGCATGCTGGCCGGCGCCGGCGGCGTCATCCTCAACACGGCCTCGACCAACGCGCTCGTGGGCTACCGCTACTACGCCGACTACAACGCGACGAAGGCCGGGCTGGTGGCGCTCACCAAGTCGCTGGCCCTCGAGTGGGCACCCACGGTGCGCGTCAACGCCGTCTGCCCGGGCTACGTG
>CAIOZS010000265.1 GCA_903862845.1 uncultured Thermoleophilia bacterium | reverse complement strand
GGCTGCCGCTCATGCCGTGAGCGATGCCGCCGATCTCCTCGATGGCGGCGCCGTGGGCCTGGTAGAGGATCAGCGCTCCCTCGGGGATGGAGTAGGGCACCGTGGCTCGCACGGTGACCGGGATCTCGTCGTGGTCGGAGCCTTTGAGCACGGTCTTGAAGTAGCCCTCGAGGGTACCGGCGGGGGCCGCGTCCAGCAGCGCCTGAAGCTGCACCACCGTGAGCGTCGGCTCGGGCGGCGCGGCCGCCGCTGCGGCCGCCGCGCCGAGGCACACGGCCAGGGCGCAGGCGAGCGCCAGGGCGATGCGGGTGAGGGCGCGGCGCGGCGCGTGGGGGTCTGCCTTCATGTGATCCTCCCATCGGGTTGCCGCGCGCGGGACGCACCCGGGCGCGCGGCGTGCTGTGCACATCCTACGCCGTGGGACGGGCCGCCGTCAGGGAAGGTTCGCCGCGGTCAGGTCGTGCCGCGGTGGTTGGGCACGGTCAGCCCGCCTTGGTCATCTTCAGCGTGAAGCTGAGCGGGAAGTCGTGGTGATGGCCCTTGACGCGCTGCAGGCCGTCCTCGCACACCTCGAGGAAGGCGAACGGCAGGCCTTCGGGCGTGTACGGGAGCTCGTGCAGGAAGTCGAGGCGCAGGCCCGCGCGCAGCAACGGGTCGATGATCTCGGCGAACCCGTGGACCCACTCGAAGGTGACGGTGTTCTGCACTTCGGCCTCGGGATCGGCGTAGTCGCCGGGCTCGTCGAAGCGTTGCGGCTCGCCGTACATGAAGTAGGGGTAGCCGATGCGCAGCGAGTCGGGGGTGGAGTCGTCTGCCAGCAGGAGGGCATAGGGGTGAAACTCGGCTATGTAGAACACGCCGCCGGGCTTCAGGAAATGGGCGACCACCTCCGCCCAGCGCTCGAGGTCGCCGAGCCACAGGAGCACGCCCCACGAGGTGAACACGACGTCGAAGCGGCCGCCCAGCACCTCCGGCAGGTGGTGGACGTCGCTGTGCACGAACGTGGCGCGCTGGGACAGGCCGAGCTCCTCGGCCAGGGCGCGCGCCGTGGCGATCCCCGCGCCCGAGAAGTCGATGCCGGTGACCACGGCGCCACGCCGCGCCCAGCTCAGCGTGTCGAGGCCGAAGTGGCACTGCAGGTGCAGCAGCGTCGTGCCCTCGCCAACCAGCGGCCCGAGCTCGTCGATCTCGATGAAGTGCAGCGAGGTCTTGCCTGCCTTGAAACCGGCGACGTCGTACATCTGGGAGTCGAGGTGCACGCCCACGGCCTCGTCCCAGCTCGCGAGGTTCGCCCTGAGGTAGTCGTCCAGCATCGCGTCACGCTCTGTCAGGTCGCGGGCCTGGTGGCCCTGATGGAGAAGCTGAGCGGCAGGTCGCGGCGCAGGCCGCCCTTGCCGTCGGGGAGCCACCACCAGCGCGCCTCGTCCTGCACCATCCAGTCCCAGAACGGCGCCGGGGACGTGGGCAGCTCGTGCAGGTGCTCCACGCGCAGGCCGGCGCCGATGAGGGCGCCGAGGATCTCGGAGACGTTGTGCGTCCAGCCGTACGACACGAGGTCGGGTGTGACGGCGCTCCTGTCGGCGTAGCTGCCCTCCACGGGTTCGACGATCGGGCGCCCGGGGGCCGGCAGCAAGTCGTAGCCGACGCGCACGTCGTGCTCGCCGGGGACTTCGTCGAGGCCCCCGGCGAACGGATGGATCTCGGCCAGGTAGAACGTCCCGCCGGGGACGAGATGCCGGGCGACGATGCCGGCCCAGCGTTCGAGGTCGGGGAGCCACTCGAGGGCGCCCCAGCTCACGAACACGACGTCGAAGAGACGGTCGCCGAGATGGGCGTCCGCGTCGTAGAGGTCGGCGCAGACGAACGCGGCGCGGCGGGACAGGCCGACTTCGTCGGCCAGCCTCCGCGCCAGTCCGATGGCCTCACCGGAGAGGTCGAGCCCCACGACGTCGGCTCCGCGGCGTGCCCAGCTCAGGGTGTCCATGCCGAAATGGCACTGCAGGTGC
>CAIOZS010000264.1 GCA_903862845.1 uncultured Thermoleophilia bacterium | reverse complement strand
GAGGGCGGCGCTCGCTCCCGCGGGCGCCGCCCTCCGTCGGCAGGCGTGACCGGCCTGCCACAGGCCGGGCGACTTACTTGACGCCCAGCAGCTCCTCGATCTTCCTGACGCCGTCACTCGCGTCTGCCGCGTACGCGTCGGCGCCGATGGAGTCGGCGTACTCCTGCGTGCAGGGCGCGCCGCCGACGACGAACTTGTACTTGTCGCGCAGGCCGCGGTCGTTGAGCTCGGCGAGGATCTCGGCCTGCTTGCGCATGGTCGCCGTGAGCAGAGCACTGGCGCCGATGACATCTGCGTTGACTTCTTCAGCCTTGTCGACGAAGGCCTCCACGGGTACGTCGCGGCCGAGGTCGTGGACCTCGAAACCGTTGGCCCGCATGTAGGCACAGACGATGGCCTTGCCGATGTCGTGGATGTCGCCTTCCACGGTGCCGATGACGATGACCCCGCGTGTCTCGTTCTCGCCCTCGGGCAGGGCAGCGTTGCAGATCGCCATCGCGGCTTCCATGGCGGCGGCGGCGAGCATCAACTCGGGCAGGTACACTTCGCCCTCGTCGAACTGGTCGCCGACCTTGCGGATGCCCACCACGAAGCCGTTCTGCATGATGTTCTGCGGTGAGACGCCGGCGGCGATGGCGCGCTTGGCCACGTCTTGCGCCGCGTCCTTGTCGTGGTTCGCGAGGGCGTCGATCGCCTCATTGTAGAACGCCTCATTTGCCATTTCCGTGCAGCCTCCTCGAACTCGGCGTGATCGCTGTCCGCACTCCTCTTACCAGAGCTTGTAGTTGACGCCGAGACTCTTGAGAGCGGCGCAGGCCTTGTCGTAGACCTCGAGGTACTCGTCGGTGGGAACGACCTTAACCGTGTCGTAGCACTCGTGGTAGAACTTGCCTTGGTCGGCGGTCTTGTAGTCGCCCTCGTACATCTTCACAAGCGCGTCGAGGACCTCGTTGGTCTGCTCGGTGGGCAGGCCGGCGACGGCGTGCGCGCACTCGCCCATGAAGCGGGCTTCCATGCCCGTGGTCTTGTCCGTGATGACGCCCTTGGCGGCGGCCACGCCGGACATGAGCTCGCGGCCGCTGGAGGTGTCGGTGATCGCCTGCGCCGCCGTCTCGAGCAGACACATGACGGTGCACGGGCCAGCGATGGTGTAGTACTGGTTGCCGCTCATGAGGTTCGGCCAGACGGACTTGAGCGACATGATCGCGTGACCCGCGATGGCCAGGGCCTCCCTGGTCGTCGTGATGCCCCACCTCATGTGGACCGGACCGTCTTCGTGCCACGTGCCGCCGAAGGTCACGAACGAGTTGATATGCGCGGCGACGTCGACGATGGTCGTCTCCTCGAGACCACCGGCAAAACCGCCGAAAATCGGCATCTGCTCGACCATCACGTTGTCTGTAGCGAGGTTGTAATGAGAGGTGAAGAGCAACGCGCCTAGGTCGCACTTCAGCTCATTCAGCTGCGAGACTTCGTGGAAGTCCGTGGTCCGCAGGCCGCCCGGGAAATCCATGGAGATCGTGGCGGCTGCGTTCAGCGTGGTCTCGGGGCCCTACAAGCCCATCCCCGCGCGGCCGCACTTGGCCTGCGCCAGCCGCACCATCATGACCTCTTGCCGGCCGGCGAGGACCTCCCAAGGGGTGTCGGGGGCGGGGTTGTAGCCGTTCACGGTGGAGAGCACGCCGTCCACGATGCAGTCGACGATACCCTCCTTGGCGTAGGACTCGTGGATGCCGAAGAAGTGCTCTTCGCTGCACGGTGCACCGGTGGGGCCGCCCTGGACGAGCGGTGGACGCGTGTCCTTGTGCGAGCGCGGGTACATGCGCCGCGCGTGCAACCCTTCGCCGACCATGCATTCCTTCGGCGCCGTGGCCAGGTTGAGGAGGATCTCCTCCTCGGTGTACTTGATGACGCGTCCCGTGGAGATGCAGTACACGCCGCACTCGACGAGCATCTCGAGGCCGGCCTGATAGATCCTGTTCATCATCTCGGGATCGGTCGGGACCATGACGCTCTTGTCCATCTGGATCCCGTACTTCTCCTTCAAGCGCG
>CAIOZS010000263.1 GCA_903862845.1 uncultured Thermoleophilia bacterium | reverse complement strand
CTAGTCTTCCGTCCGGGCGCAAGAAGTCACAGGAACCCGCGCAGTCTTTGGGCGGCGGCGTTGGCGAGTCTCAACTCGACCGGGAAGCTGAAGAAGCGATGCCGCCAGCGGTAGCGGGCGGCGCCGTTCATCACGCCGTAGGCCGCCCTGAACGCCGGCCCGTGCTCTTCGATCCGCGAGCGCGGATAGAAGGCGTAGCGGGTGACCGCCGAGATCGACCGCAGCTTCTCGACGTAGGCCTTGGTGTGCCAGGGCGGCAGGAAGTGAAACACCTCGATGCCGCCCCACTCCTCCAGCGAGCGCGGCGGGCTGAACTCGGGCGGCAGCGATTCCAGCAGCGGGCTGGGGAACGGCGTGTACAGGAAGATGCCGTAGTGCTGCGTGCGCGGGTTGGCGCGCGCCATCGCGTCCATGAGGTCGAAGGTCCTCTCCATGTCCGCGTAGGTCTCGCCGGGCAAACCGCTGAGCCACGAGACGAAGGGGTCGATGGACGGCGCCCAGCGGCGCAGGTTGCGGACGGACGTCAGGATCTCGTCGGCGCTGACGTCCTTGCAGACGAGCTGCTGCATGCGCTCCGAGCCGCTCTCGCCGCCGAAGTCGAGCTCCATGCAGCCCGCGCGCTCGACGAGGCCGAGGAAGTCCGCGTCGTACTTCGCGAGGTAGTCGAAGCGGCAGTTGGCCCGCCAGGCGACCTTGAGGCCGCGCTCGAGGATCCCGTCGCAGATGTCCTCGACGCGCTTGCGGTTCACGAAAAGGTTGTCGTCGACGGGGTCGATGATCTTCACCTGCGGGAAGCGCCGCAGCAAATACTGCATCTCGTCGACAACGCGCTCCGGGCTCTTGCCGCGCCACCTGCGCTGGTTGAAGCCGCTGTTGTAGCAGAAGCCGCAGCGGCTCGGGCAGCCGCGGCTGGTCTGCATGTGCACGCGGCCGGCACGCAGCGTGGGGTACCTGTCGAGGTCCAGCAGGTCGTGCGGCAGCTCCACCGGGATCGCGTCGAGGTCGACGAGGTCGGCGTCGGGCGTGCTCTTGAGCGCCCCGTCGGCCTCGTAGGTCAGGCCCTTGACGGTGTCGAGCGGCGCGCCCGCCGCCAGGGCGTCGGCCAGCGCGCCGACCACCGGCTCGGCTTCGCCGCGGACCACGACGTCCACGAGGTCGCTGGCCGCGGTCTGCTCGGGCAGCAGGGTCGGGTGCACGCCGCCCCAGACGATCGGCACCTGCGGCCGGGCGGCGCGGATCCAGCGGGCCAGCTCGAGCCCGTAGCGGATCTGCGGCCCGCTCATCGCCGTGATGCCGACAAACAGCGGGTCGCCGATCGGCAGGGCGTGGTAGTCGCCGAGGCGCATGTCGAAGATCCGCACGCGGTGGCCTGCGCGCTGCAGCGCGCCGGCGACGTGCAGCAGTTGCAGAGGGACCTGCGGGTCCGGCGCTCTGTGTCTGCCCGGGAAGACGAGCAGGACGTCGCCCGAGAACGGGCGCGAGTCAGAGACGGCGGCGTGGTCGGTCGGCATCGCGGCGCTCCTGGGTCGAGGCGCGCGGTTCATCGCAGGATCCTGAACAGCGCATCTGTGGGTCGCTCGAAGAGACGAAGGGCCGCCGGCGCCCACCTGCCGAGGCGGCGGCGCATCTCGAACTGGGCGCGGCCTTTGTACAAGGCGAAGCGCATCTTGGCCGCCGAGAAGTCGCCGTCGTAGGTGAGCACGTGGCTCACCAGAAGCTTCTCCTGCGGGCGCCACGCCCGCGTGACGCGGTCGCCGACACGGTCGAGAAGGGCCGTGCCCGGAAGCGGGTACGGCATGGTCAGGCCGAGATAGTCCAGCGGCAGCGATGTGGCGAAGCGCAGCGTCTCGAGCACCGTATCGTTGGTTTCGCCGGGGTAGCAGACGATGAAGAAGGCGCCGACCTCCAGGCCGGCCTGATGAGCAGCGCGGACGGCGCTCTCCGCCTGCGCCGTCGTGATCCGCTTGTTCATCAGTCGCAGGATGTCGTCGTTGCCGGACTCGATGCCGAAGAAGATGCGAAAGCAGCCGGCGGCCTTCAGCGCCCTCGCCGTCTCGAGGTCGAAGGCATCGACGCGGCCGAGGCACTCCCAGGGGAAGCGCAGCCCGCGACGCCTGATCTCCTCGCAGATCTCGAGCACGCGGCGGCGGCTCAGGGTGAACACGTCGTCGGCGAACGAGATGCGGTCGTAGCCTAGGGCGAGGGCTCTTTCGATCTCGTCGACGACGTTCCGTGGCGAGCGCTCCCGGTACGAGCTCCCGAACACGACGTTGCTGCAGAACTCGCAGCGAAACGGGCAGCCGCGCGTGCTCATGACAGTGGTGATCGCGTACCCGTAGCTCTTGCGACCGAAGTCGATGTACCCGCGGTTGGGCAGCAAGTCGCGCGCGGGGAACGGAATGCGGTCCAGATCGCCGGCAAGCGGCCGCGGAGGCGCGCACGCGGCCGCGCCGCTCTCGGGCGCTGCCGCGCTGCCCGGCGCTGAATCGTTTCTGCGCGGGCACGCGACGCCCGGCACGGATGCGAGGTCGGCGCCGACCTCCTGCGCGGCCAGGATCTCGAGCATGGTCTGCTCGCCTTCGCCGCGCACGACCGCGTCGAAGTCCGGCAAGAAGGCCTCGGGGTCGCAGGTCGGCAGCGGACCGCCGGCGACCAGAAGACGGCAGCGCCCGCGCAGCGCCCGCGCGAGTCCAAGGCAGTCCGCTTCCATCGTCACCATGCAGTAGATGCCGACCACGTCGGCGCGTGCCGCGCGGGCACGCTGCACCGCCTCGTCGCGAGTCAGGAAGGTGCAATCCAGGATCTGGACCGGGTGGCCGGCCTCGCGCAGGCCGGCGGCCACGTAGGCGATCCCGAGGGGAGGGAAACGAAAGCGCGAGCGGTCGAGCCGGCGCCGAAAGAACGGGTAGATGAGCAGCACCGACGTCACGGCGCCCTCACGATGCGCACCTCGTGGGCGAAGCTCCCGCACGTTGGGCGCAGGGAGTACCCGAAACCGGACCAGGCGAGCCGCGAACCCATGAGCTCCCTGCCCCGGTACAGCTTCGCGCCCTTCACCTGGCGGGCGGAGAACGCGACGCCGGAGGCAGTGCCGGCGAAGCAGCCCGTCGCCGCCGACACCTCGTGCCACGTGCCGATGCGCCGGCCGCGCAGCCTGGCGCCCTCCGAGTCCAGATAGAGGTCGAAGTGACGGGCGCCGAGCTCGTTCATGACGACCACCTCTGTGATGTCTTTCCCGGCCAACCCTGACAGGTCCACGGCAACACGGATTCGTCCGCCGGCGCCGTCGATGCGGTAGGTGACGGCGAGCGTCGCGACGACGCCGATCTTCTCGAAGGTCGTCTCCCATCCGCGCCACCGTCGGACCGCGTTGGAGAGCGTCGTCAGCGGGCCGCGAAGGACCGGCAGGTGCCGGTGCAGCGCGGCCAAGAGGTCCCTGGCGGCGTAGAAGGACGCGGAGGTCGGACCGCGGCCTTCGCTGCCGGACAGCCGCTCCACGAGATCCATCTCGAACGCGGCGGTGATCACCCGGCAAGCGCCGTCCGGCCGCTCGGCGAGCCGCACGGCGCCGGGGAAGATGGTCAGTGCTCCCCGCTTCAGGACGGGCACGCCGAACCCCACGCCTTCCTCCGTCAGGTCAACGCCCTCGTGAAACAGCAGGAGGCCTTTTTGGAGTCGCGCCGTCGGGAACGCGTCCCCGCGCGGCTGGTCGGCGATCTTCACGGCAAGATCGCCGCGCAGAGGCACGCTCAGCTCCATGGGACGACCCCGTCGGCTGCGACGCCCGGGGCGCGAGCCGGCTGCCCTGCGGCGGCCGGCTTCTTCCTGAAACAGGCGACGACGATCCCCCAGCCCACGACCTGCCAGGCGATCACGAGGACGGCCCTGACGACCAGGGTCACGTCACCGTAGCGCGCCACGACCGCGAGCGACGTCGCCATGGCCCCCGGCCACGTCACAAAGAGGAGTTGCAGCGGCGAGGCGTTGAACAGTGTGAAGGCCAGGGGGATCAGCCAGATCGCCGTAAATGCGCGCCGGTCGAGCTCGCCGAGGGAGGTCAGGATGAGCACCAGCGGCAGCAGCAGGACCACGTTGGGCTCGGCCAGCCAGGTCCGCGTCAGGTAGAAGACCAGCACGAGCGCGGCACTCTTCCTGACGAGATCGTCGAGCTCCCCGACGCCGTGCCTCAAGGCCACCACGGCTACGAGGAGGGCGGGGATCCAGGCGAGCCCCAGAAGCCACCAGTGACCCTGCATCAGCAGCGGGTCGCGCAGGAGCCGCACGACCGTCATGAACGACATCGTCCCGCTCATGACGAAGTGGGCGTTGAGCTGTCGCAGAGGAGATGCGTCCCAGCCGAAGACGAGAAACGGGGCGACGTAGAACGCGAACGCCCCCGCGACGAACACCGCCGCGTACCCCAGCGCCCGCCGCGGCGAGCGTCCCGCCAGATAGACGAGCGCCACCAGAACGATCGGCGCGGCGATGGGCTTGAAGCACACGGCCAAGGCCAGCATGAGCGCGGCCGCGGCCGGCCGCCGCGCGGAGAGGAGCACGAGTGCTGCCAGCGCAAGCACCGCGACGATGGCATCGATCTGACCCCACGCGGCGCCGACGTAGATCAGAAACGGGTTCAGGAGCAGGAGCACCCACGCCTTGCGCGCCGCCGCGCGTCCGGCGCCCAGGTTGTCGAGGACTGCGGCGACGAGGTACGCCAGCCCCACGTTGGCGGCGATCACCGGCAGCTTGAGGGCAAGATTGTAGACGACGAGGTTCTGCCACAGCGCATAGGTGCCCCGGTAGATGAGCCCGAGCGCGAGCGGCCACGGCGGCGGGTAGCCGATCACGGAGGCCGTGCCAAACCCCGTGTGATGGAACACTGCAGCCAGGTCGAGGGCCGCGTAGGGGCTGTGGCCGGTGCCCACCAGATACCCTGTGGCCATGAACAGGCGCCCGTCCCAGGAGTGACCGAGCAACGCCGCGAGGGCGAGCTGCAGGGCGATGCTCAGAGCGAGGAGCCGCCGGTCTGGGGTGGCAAGCCGCCTCCAGGCGCCGGCGGCCCCAGGGGAACCCGCGCGGGCCGAGCCGGCGCGGCCGTCTTGCGGGGGCGTCTCAGGGATCGTCGTCAGAGGGGGTGGACGTAGGTGTTGACATAGACCAGCACGCCCAGAAGCGTGGCGAGCATGTAGATGCCGTAGGAGGTGCGCATGAACGCCTTGTAGTTGGTGAAGCGCAGGCGCTTCGGTACGAGGCCGTTGCCGCGAAGCGCGACGAACACTCCCAGCACCAGGCCGATGGCCCCCACGACCGCGTGGAGCGTGGTGACGGCATACGCCGCCTGTCCCAGTCTCGCCGGGATCTCGGGAACCACATAGAGCACGAAGGACCTGACCATCCAGCCGAGGACGAGCGCGGCGTTCAGGACCACCGCGACCGTCTGTACCCAGCGGTGCGCGTCGTACCGCTTTCTGACGGCCAGTCGCCAGCCGATTGTGAACAGTACTGCGGCGACGAGCATGACTACGAGGGAGATGTTGGCGCGGGCGGGGGTCGCCACGCCGAGTAGCCCGGCGCCCAGGAGAAGCTCACTCATCTGTCCCTCCGATCGTTGGCACTGTTCGAGCGGGAAGCTCGGGCGGTGTGCCCACCGCCAATCTAGCTCCACCTGCAGGGCTGAGCAACGCAGAGTGCATTTTGGCGCGCGCGCGGCGTGAGCCGGAGTCGCCGATGCGCTACCCTGAGGCACCATGAACGGCGATCCCCGCACCTCGCGCCGCCGGCGCCGGCGGCGTTCCGCGTGGCTGCCGGCCCTGGTGGTGGCCGTTGTCGTGCTGGCCGCTGTCGGGGCGGTCTTCGCGTGGGGCAAGCTCGGCCGGGCCGCCCCGCACGATGCTCGCGCGGCGGCTCAGCTCTCGCCGGCGTCGTCCTCCGCGCCGAGCGCGCCGCCGGCGACCTCGCCCGCCGCGACCGCGACGCCGGCGCCCACCGCCACGCCAACGCCGGACTCAAGCCCCACGCCGTCGCCGGCGCCGCTTGCGCCGCTGCCGCCGCGCCCGCACTTTGTCGCGAGCCCCCAGCCGGTGCCGATCCTCGTGTACCACCGCGTGCTCGAGAGGGCCAAAGGGCCGCCGCTGGTGGCCATGAGCGTCGCCAGGTTCCGCCTGCAGCTTGCGTATCTGGCGGCGCACGGGTATGAGGCCGTGACCCTGCGCCGCGTGTACGACGCCTGGACCGGCGCGGGCATGCTGCCGCCGAAGCCGGTGGTCATCACTTTCGACGACGGGTACGCCGACCAGGTGCGCAACGCGGCGCCTCTCTTGCGCGAGCACCACTGGCCGGCGGAGCTCGATCTGGTCTCCGACGCTCTCTACCTGGGCGCGAGCGCGCCGGCGACGAGCCTGACCCCCGGAATGGTGCAGGGCCTGCTGGGCGACGGCTGGGGGCTCGAGTCGCACTCGGTCTCGCACGCCGACCTGACGCGGCTGCACGGCGCGCGGCTGCGCCGGCAGCTCCGCGAGTCGCGCCGCCGGCTGGAACAGCTTTTCGACGTCCCCGTGGACTTCTTCTGCTACCCCGGCGGCATCTACACGCGCCGCGTCAAGCTGGCCGTGCGCAGGGCCGGCTACCTCGCCGCGACTGGGACGCGCTACGGCGCGGCGACCCCGAGGGACCTCTTCTCCCTGCCCCGCATCTACTGCTACGGAGGGGAGTCGACGCGCGTCTTCGGGGAGCGCCTGCGGCGGACGCTGGCGGCGGCGGCCGGCGGCTGAGCCGCCGCGCACCTGCACGGCCTTCATCAATTCGCAACAATTGCCGTGTATGCTTTCAAAGTTCGTCCGACCGTGAGCTTCCAGAAGGACCGAAGGTGATGTCGTGGACCCGACTGAGTTTCACGCCCCTGAGGCCGGCGAGATCGTCGGCTGCCCTGAGGGGTACGCGGCTTTCGTTCCGGCCCCGCTGCCGCCGAAGCTGACCTACAGCCCCGCGCTCGTGCTCGCGCTGTCGCGCGCCGACGCGGCGCTCGGAGAGCTCTCCGGCGTCGGCGGCGAGCTGCCCGACCCGCAGCTGCTCGACGCGCCCTTCAAGCGCCAGGAGGCGCTCTGCTCCTCGCGCATCGAGGGCGCCCGCGTGAGCCTCTCCGACCTGCTTCTCGACCAGGTCGCCGCCGCGCGGTCGAGCGTGCCGCGCGACCACCTGCGCGAGGTGCGCAGCTGCGTCTCCACCCTGCGCTTCGGCGTGGAGCGTCTGCGCGAAGAGCGCTTGTCGCTCGATTTCATCCGCGCCCTGCATGCCCATCTGCTGCGCGACGAGGTGGGCGCGGCGCGCACGCCCGGCGAGCTCAGGACCTCGCAGAACTGGATCGGCCCGCCGGGCGCGACCCTCGCCACCGCGACCTACGTGCCGACGCCGATCTCCGCGCTGCCCGACGCGCTCGCCGCATGGGAAGCGTTTCTTCAGGAGCGCGGCACGCTGCCCGACCTCGTGCAGTGCGCCATGCTCCACGCGCAGTTCGAGACCATCCACCCGTTCGTCGGCGGCAACGGGCGTCTCGGCCGGCTTCTCATCACGCTCTTCTTGATCGAGCGGCAGCGCCTCACGCGCCCGCTGCTCTACCTGTCGGCCTACTTCGAGGGGCATCG
>CAIOZS010000262.1 GCA_903862845.1 uncultured Thermoleophilia bacterium | reverse complement strand
CGCGAGGCGCCGCGCAGCGGCGCCGAGCGGAGCGCAGCGAAGCGGAGCGCCCTCCCGAGACCCCGTCCCGGCCCGCAGCGCGGGTGACCGCCGACGAAGGCCTCGACCAGCCGCGCCTTGCCCTCGACGAGCAGCTCGGGCCGCTCACCTTCCTGCCCGACTGGCCCGCGCAGCGGCGCGTCGGCGTCGAGCTCGAGCTGCTCGGCCTCAACGTGAGCGCCCATCCGCTGCGCTTCGTGCGCGACCAGGTCAAGGCGCTGGGGGTCACGCCCATGGCGCGCCTGCCGCAGATGGCGCACGGCCGCCGCGTGCGCCTCGCCGGCGTGCTCGAGCGCGCCCAGATGCCCTGGATCCGCAGCGGCCACCGCACCATGTTCCTCACCCTCGAGGACGAGACCGAGCTGGGCCAAGTGGTGGTCTTCAACGACGTCTACCTCAAGTACGGGCGCGTGCTCAAGGACGCCGTCTACCTGCTGGTGGAGGGCGAGCTGCAGAACGACGAGGAGCACGGCCTGGCGGTGGTGGCGCACAAGATCATGGACCTCACGAAGGTGCTGGGCCGCACCGAGGCACTGCCCGGCGGCAGCAGGGCGGCCGCCCCCGAGGCGGCCGCCGTCCCCGGCGGCTTCGGCTACCAGCGTCCCGGCGCCTGGGAGCTGCCGGCCGTCGAGCCGCGCACACGCCCCGGGCGCAGCGGCTGACGCCGGTCGCGCGAGGCCGTCACGCCTTCGCCAGCACCGTCGTCCACAGCAGCGAGATCGCCACCACCCCCACCCAGCGCAGCCCATCGACGCGCCGCAGCCGAGCCTGGCCCGACGCCACCAGGCCACCAAGAAGAAGAAGCACCGCGAAGTCGACGTAGCGCTCGTACCACGACGTGTTGACCGCACCGCTCAACACGACCGCGGCGAGCGCGATCACGAGCACGCGATCGGGCAGGCGCCGCCAGCGCGTCACGGCAAGCGCGGCGACCACCACCGCGCCCAGCGGCACGAGCGTCCACCACACCAGGCTGGTCCCCAGCACTCTCCACCAGGCTTCGCCGATCCTGCCGACGAGGCCGATGCCATAGGGATCGGCGCCGCGCAGGCTTTTCATAGCGCCGGCCGCCACGGCGACCAGGCCGAGGGCGGCGGCGGCGGCGACCGCCACGAGCCCTCGGCGCTGGAGCCTGCCGGGCAGTGCCCGGATATCCTCGGCCGGCGTGAGCAGCAGCCCCCAGAGCCCGACCACCGCGAGGCTGAGACACGCGTTGCGCAGGCGATGCCCGCCCGGGTCCACCTGCGCAACGCCGGATGGCAACAAGCCTCCCCAGCTCACGACGAGCGCGGCCAGGGGCGCCATGCCGAGCACGATGAGCGCCGCGCCCCAAGCGCGGGCGCGCGGCGGCACGCGCACGGAGAGCAGGCCGACGAGCGCCGGAAGAAAGAGCCACACGGCGACCTGCCGCATCAGCGTCGCCGCCGCAGCGAAGACCGCGAACGCGGCGAGCCGGCCGCTCCGTGGTGCTCGCACGTAGGCGAGCAGGCGCTCCAGGGCCAGGACCACAAGAAGCCAGGTCGGGTTGTCGGTGAGCACGTAGAACGACTCGCCGAAGAAGAACGGTGACAGGCCGAGCATGAACGCCAGGGCCAGCGCCACCCATGGTCGCGCTCCCAGACGGTCGCGAAAGATCACGTAGGCCGCGACGCAGGCGAGCCACGACATGACCGTGACCACGAGCCGGGAGGCGACCAGCGAGGACCCGAACGGACGTGAGAGCCCTTCGAGAAGCCAATAGACGAGCGGTCCGGACCAGGAGGCGTAGCCGGAAAGCAGGGGTCGTGGCCAGCCGCGGGCGACCGTGACGACGATCTGGTAGTGCACGCTCTCGTCGTACGCCTGGTACACCCAGAAAGGGCGACTGAGACCGGCGGTCGCCGCCACGACGGACGCGAACGGTACCGCCAGCAGCGCGGCATGGAGGATGCGGGAGCTGCCGGCGATCCGCTGCATCTGCTTGAGGTTGACCAAGATGCCTCATGGTACATGAGAGCTACTCGGGAGGCAGCGCCCTACTACGGCGTAGTGGCGCCGTCCGCGCCGGTCGCGCGGCTGCCGCTAGAACACGGCGACCTTGATCACGACCTCGTCGCCCTTGCGCAGGCGGGTGCCGGCGACGGGGTCCTGTTCGACAACGTCGCCGGGGAACTTGCCCCAGCCCGCGACGAGGTCGGTGCTGACCACGAAGCCGTCCGCCTTCAGCGCAGCGCCGGCGTCGCCCGAGGAGAGCCCGACCACGTCGGGGACGCTCACCAGCGGCGGCCCGCTGCTCACCCAGAACGTCACGGTGTCCCCGCGCGTCAGCGTCTCGCCGGCGGCGGGCTGCTGCCGGTAGATCTCGCCTTTGGGCACCTTGAGCGTCGCCGCCTTGCGTCTGCGTGCCGTGAGGGACTGCTGCTCGAGCAACGCGGTGGCCGCGGCGGTCCTCATCCCCTTGAGCTCCGGAGACGGGATGTGCAGCGGCCCGCGACTCACCCAGAGGTCGACCTTGGAGGAGTCGCCCACCGCGGCACCGGCGCGCGGGCGTTGCCGGGCGACGATGCCGGGATCGTAGCGGTCGGCCCACACCTCGTGGACAACGGGCCTCAGGCCCTCCTTGCGCAGGGCGGCGGCAGCCTCGTCTTTGGTGCGGCCGATCAGCGCCGGCACCTTCGTCGCGGGCGCCAGGACCAGCGCATACGCCGCCCAGGCGCCGGCCGCGACGGCGACGATGACGGCAGCCAGAGCCACCCAGCGCCAGCGGCGCCGGCGGTGCGCACGGACGGGTGCATCCCGAGGGACCGCGCTCATGTACCGTGTCGCGGCACCGGCCGAGCTCGTAAGCGCGTCCGCCGCGACCATCGTGGCGGCGGGCGCAGGCGCGTCTGACGACGGGCGCGGGACGGCGGGCGCTGCGGGCCCGCCGTCCCGCGCGGCGCGCAGCGCACCCGCGAGCTCTGGCGCGCTCTGGTAGCGGTCGGCCGGCTGCTTGCTCAGGGCTTTCATCACCACAGACGCGCAGGCCTCGGGCACGTCGGGCGCCAGCGAGCGCGGGTTGGGCGGGGCGGCCGAGACGTGCTGCACGGCCACGGCCACGTCGGTCTCTCCGCTGAAGGGCAGGCGCCCGGTCAGCATCTCGAAGAGCACCACGCCGAGGCTGTAGAGGTCCGAGCGCTCGTCGGCCGCCCTTCCCTGAGCCTGCTCCGGCGACAGGTACGACGATGTACCCAGCATCGCGCCGGTGCGCGTGAGCGCCGACGCGCCCACGCGCGCGATGCCGAAGTCGGCGACCTTGACGCGCCCTGCCCCGTCGACAAGCACATTGGACGACGTCACGTCGCGATGGATGATGTGGCGGCGATGCGCTTCCTGGAGCGCATCCAGCACGGCGAGCGCCGTCGCCGCGGCCTCGTCGGGCGACAGCCGGCCCCTGCGCCGCAGACGCTGCTTCAGGCTCTCCCCATCCACGTATTCCATGACGATGTAGGGTGAGGCGCCGGCCTTGCCCCGGTCGTAGACGGCGACGATCGCGGGATGGTTGAGGCTGGCCGCGGCCTGCGCCTCAATGCGGAAACGCTCGACGAACTCGGCATCGGCGGCCAGGCGCTTCTTGAGCACCTTGATGGCAACCAGCCGGCCGAGAGACTCGTCGCGGGCGAGGTAGACGTCGGCCATGCCACCGCCGCCGAGCCGCGAGAGGATGCGGTAGCGACCGTCAAGCGGCGAGGACGCGAGGTCGACGACGTCGCCGGCGTCGTGGCTCATCGAGGCGCTCCGCACGGCACCGTGACGCAGGGCGCCGTCAGAGGCAGGAGCGCCGCACAGGTCGTGGCACACACGTGTGCGCGTCGACCTCTCGCGCGAGTGGAGCGTCCAGACGAGCGGGGAAAGCCTGACGTCGCAGCGACGTATGAGCCGGCGCGCGGCGTGGTTCAGCCCGCCTGTCGTTCGGCGAGGATCTGCAAGGCCTCGAGCTCGTCCTTCTCGAACCAGAACAAGTCGCAGATGCTGCAGTAGTCGATCTCCACGGCGTGCTCGTAGCTGTAGTGGCGGCGCACCATCGCCTTGGCGCACTTCGGGCAGGCGATGAGAGCCACGCCGGGGCGGCCGCGTGCCAGGAGCTCGGCGCGCCGGAGCTGGTCGCCACCGGCGATCAGCAGCTCAGCGAGCCGCTGCTGCTCGTCGCTGAAGGCGACCTCCCGGCGCGCCAGGATCTTGCTCACCTCGGGGGTCGACACGAGCCGGCCGCCGCATGAAGTGCAGACGATGACGCTTAGACCCTCGTAGTCGGCTTGGCCGAAGCCGACGCCGCAGCTCGGGCACGTCATCGCGCCACCGGCCGAGGACCGCGCGGAGGGCGCGACGAGTGCGGCGGCCGCCGGCGCCGGCACGGAGCCGGCGGCCTCCAGGCCGATCCGCCGCCCGGCGGCGCCGGCGGCCGGCGCCGCCGTCCAGTGCTCGCGCTTGTCAAACGTCTCCGCCGCCGTGTCGGCCTGCTGCGCGAAGTCCTGCGGCGAGACATTGGCCAGCGCAAGCAGCGCGTCAACGCGCTCGCCGATGGGTGGGTGCGTGGCGCGCCAACTGCCGAGCAGCCACGGGATACGCGACTGGGTGTCGCGGATGCAGAGCGGCGCCAGACCTTCGGGGATGTAGCCGGCGCCGCCGGGGTGCCGGCTGATGATGCGTAGCGCCTCCGCAAGGCTCAGCGGGTCACGGGTGTACCGCGCCGCCGCGAGATCCGCTTCGCGCTCCCGCTCGCGGCTCAGCGCCGAGCTCGTCACGGACGAGGCAAGCTGGAGCACCCACAGCCAGCCGCGCAGCGCCACGGCGACCAGGGCGAAGGGCGCGGCCCGCGTGCCTCCCGTGGCGAGGGCCGCGTCCTCGAGCCTGTCGCCGAGCTCCGAGTAGATGCCGAAGAGCAGACACGACACGGTGACGGTGACGTAGCTCCCCGACAGGATGTGGCCGAGCTCGTGCGCCACCACTCCCTGGAGCTGCTGCCGGGAGAGCCGCGCCAGGGCACCCTCGGTGACGCCGATCACGCCCGCGCCGCGAAGGTCGCTGAAGGCGAAGGCGTTGAGGCCCAGGGTCCTGACGGTGAAGCACTCGAGGCGCGGCGCGCCGGTAGCGATGCGCATTTCCTCAACGATGTTGGCGAGGCGCTGATGGTAGCGGTCGCCGGGGTCGAGAGGCTCGCAGTGCATGGCGCGCAGCAGACGTCCGCGCGCCCCGAGACGCGAGCTGAACCAGTAGAGCACAGCGCCGGCGAGCGCCGCGCCGAGGATCAGGCCGACACCCTTCGCCGTGAAGACCCAGGTGAAGGTGTCGGCCACGGGAAAGCTCAGGAAGAGGCTGAACGTGACGATGAAGCAGGCCACCCACGCGGCCGCGAAGACGATGCCGACGAGCAGCGCGAACAGCAGCCAGACGCGCCAGCGCTTCTCCCGTTCGATGTCGAACAGCGTGCGACGCGCGCCCGCGGAGGTGCTCACGACGAAGGGCTCCCCATCTTCACATTCATTAACACTACGGAGGTGGTTTCAACTGTTGTGCTGGTGGTAATATACGCCGTGCACGCTGGAGTCCCCCTCCACACACCGCTCCACCGTGCTGGTACCCCCCAGTACCACCCTATGGCTCCTTTCACAAGCCCCTCTCCCCGAGGGGCTGCCCGGAAACGGACGCGGCGGGCGGCGGCGCCTCGGGCACCGCCGCACGCCGCGTCCTACCGCAGCTCGTCGTCGGGAAGCAGCCCGCTCGTGAGCACGAAGTTCTCGGTGAGCACGCGGCAGAACGAGGGATAGGCGGGGAGATACCTGTCGGTGTCCGCGTGCAGCTCCTCGATCCAGCCCTTGCCCTGCTCGTGGTGTTCCGCGGCCGCATCTCTCACCCAGTGCGGCGCCATGACGGCGTCGACCTCGGGGTGGAACTGCGTCGCCCAGGCCTTCCCCCCGGCGCGGAACGCCTGGACGCCGTCTCCTGTGCGCGCGATGAGGTGGGAGGTCGCCGGGACCCTGCACGAATACGCATGCCAGCCGAAGGCAACGAACGGTGAGGAGATGCCGCGGAGCAAGGGATCATCGGCGACCTTCTCGATGCCGACCCAGCCCACCTCGGCCTGCTTGCGCTTGTAGACGTCGCCGCCGGCGGCAAGCGTGAGAAGTTGAGCGCCCAGGCAAATGCCCCACACGGGGCCGCCCTCATGCACGATACGCCGCATCAGCTTGACCTCGGCATCCAGAAACGGGAATTCGCGCGTCTGCGTGACGTGCATGGCGCCGCCCAGGGCGATGATGCCCGAGGTCTCGTGGGGCCACTCGGGCAAGGCGTCGCCCTCGTCGAGACGGCGAACCTCGAACGGGACGCCGAGGTCGCGCAGGGCCGCGGCGATGCTGCCGGGCGGATCGTCGGACTCGTGTTGCAGGATGACGAGGGGCTTGGGGGACATGGGCGCTCCTTCCACTCAGAGCGAAGTATACCCGCGAGCGCCCTCCCGAGGCCCCGCCGCCGTCCTCCGCGCCTGACCCGGGCGCCTTGCCTGCCGGCACGGCCGTCTGCGAGACTGGGCCTATGAGCGGCTTCATCCCCACCCACGGCGGCGCCGACCCGCAGACGGCGGCGCCCATCGTCGAGATCGTCTCGGCCGGCAACGAGGTGCTCATCGGCGACGTCCTCGACACCAACACGGGCTGGCTGTGCGTGCGCGTGACCGGCCTCGGCGGCCTCGTGCGGCGCACGGTCATGCTGCGCGACGACGTCCAGGCGATCGCCGCCGAGATCCGCGGCGCGCTCGCGCGCCGGCCGGCGCTCATCTTCACGGTCGGCGGCCTCGGACCGACCAGCGACGACCGCACGCTCGAAGGCGTCGCGCTCGGCCTCGGGGTGGAGCTCGAGCTCCACCCCGAGGCCGAGCGCCTCGTGACGGAGAAGTATGCGGAGTTCCACGCCAGGGGCTACGTGCCGTTCGCGGAGATGAACGAGAGCCGCCGCAAGATGGCGCGACTGCCGGCCGGGGCGGCGCCGATCGTGAACCCGATCGGCGGCGCCCCGGCCGTGCTCTGCGAGCGCGGCGGCACGGCGCTCGTCTCGCTGCCCGGCGTGCCCGGCGAGCTCGAGGCGATCGTCGAGCAGTCGCTGGACGGGCTCTTCGCGCGGATCTTCGGCTGCGCCCACTACGAAGAGCGCTCGCTGGTCGTGGAGCTGCAGGACGAATCGGCCATCGCCGAGATCCTGAGTCGAGCCGAGGCAGCGTTCCCGCAGGTCTACGTGAAGTCGCGCGCCAAGGTTCTCGGCAGCACGCGCGTGATCCGCGTCACCTTGTCGGCGCGCGGTGACGACGAAGCCGCTGTCGAGGCGCTGCTAACGCCGGTGGCGGAGCGGCTGCTGGCGCACATCGCCGCCGCCGGCTACGGCGTCTCCCCGGAGCCGCCGGCCGCCTGAGCCGCGCCGCGGCCGGCGAGCGCCGGCCGGACGCCGCGGCCCGTCAGCCCCAGTGATCCTCGATGAAGTGCGTGTTCACGTCGCCGGCGATGAACAGCGGGTGCTCGAGGACGATGCGGTGGAACGGGATCACCGTCTTCACGCCGTCCACAAGAAACTGCTCCAGCGCCCAGCGCGAACGCGCGAGGCACTCCTCGCGGTCGCGTCCCCACACGATGAGCTTGCCCAGCAGGCTGTCGTAGAAGGGCGGCACCATGTACCCCTGGTAGACGTGGCTGTCGAAGCGCACCCACGGCCCGCCCGGCGGCACCCACTGCCTAACGAGACCCGGTGAAGGCATGAAGCTCGCCTCCGGGTCCTCGGCGTTGATGCGAAACTCGATGGCGTGGCCCTGCACGCGGACCTCGTCCTGCGTGATGGGCAGCCCCTCGCCGGCGGCGATGCGAATTCCGGTCTTCACGATGTCGATGCCGGTGACCATCTCGGTGACGCAGTGCTCGACCTGCACGCGTGTGTTCATCTCCATGAAGTAGAAGCTGCCGTCGCCGTCGAGCAGGAACTCGACGGTGCCGGCGCCCTCGTAGTGAGCGGCTACGGCGGCGGCCACGGCGGCTTCGCCCATCTGCCGCCGCAGCTCCGCCGTGACGGCCGGGGAGGGCGCTTCTTCGATGAGCTTCTGGTGGCGGCGCTGGATGCTGCAGTCGCGTTCGCCGAGGTGGATGCCGTGGCCCTTGCCGTCGGCGAGCACCTGGATCTCGATGTGCCGCGGCGCGGCGATGTACTTCTCGACGTACACGGCGCCGTTGCCGAACGCCGCCTCGGCCTCGGCCTGAGCCTGACGCACCGCGGCCGCCAGCTCGGAGGCGTCCTTGACGATGCGGATGCCCTTGCCGCCGCCGCCGGCCGACGCCTTGACCATCACCGGCAGGCCGATGCGGCGCACGACGGCCTCGGCCTCGGCGACGTCGGCGATGATGCCCTCGGAGCCCGGGGTGACCGGCACCCCGGCGGCAGTCATCGTCGTGCGCGCCGCCGCCTTGTCGCCCATGAGGTCGATGGACTCGGGCGCCGGTCCGATGAACTTGAGGCCCTGCTTGCGGCAGAGAGCGCTGAACGCGGCGCGCTCGGCGAGAAACCCGTAGCCCGGGTGTATGGCCTCGGCGCCGGTCTGCAGGGCCGCCTGGATGAGAGCCGGCATCACGAGATAGCTCTGCGCCGCCGGCGGCGGGCCGATGCAGACCGCCTCGTCGGCGAACCTCACGTGCAGGCAATCCGCGTCGGCCTCAGAGTAGACCGCGACTGTGCCCACGCCAAGCTCCTTGCAGGCGCGGATGACGCGGATCGCGATCTCGCCACGGTTGGCGATGAGGACCTTGCTGAACATGCCCGCTCCTTGCCGACGGTCGCAGGAGTATAGCAACAGGGCGAGAAGGCGGTCGCGCCGGCGGCCGGAGGTCCAGAGCGTTCCAGCCGCGGGCAACGCTTTCGCCGGCCGGCGGCTCAACCATGCCCGCTCCCCGCCGATACCAGATGAGAGACCGGAAAGGACTGCTCACCGGGCTGCGGCCCGGCATCTCATCCTCTCTCTCAGCCGGGCCGGTCTCCTTCGTTCCATACGCGGACGGCCCGCATCCGCGTGAAGGCCCCCGCCGGCCCGGCGTTCTTCTCTCTCAGTGCCCGCCGTCCGCCCCGCGGACGAACGTCCACCTCGCCGCGGCGCGCCAATGCGCTAGACTAGCATTGTGACCACGCGGGAGGTCCCTGTGCCGAGTGCTGTCAAGAACGCCCTGGCGATCATCGACGACGATTCCGATCTGCGCGACCAGCTCGCGCGCCATTTCGCCACTTCGTACGCCGTCGCGGCCAGTCTCGGCGAACCGGGGACGCTCAGTGCGCTCCGCGAGCGGCCGCCGGCCGCCATCATCCTCGACCTCGACCTCACCACATTCGATCCCTTCGAGCTTCTGCGCATCGTGAGCACCGACGCGCAGCTGCGCGGCGTCCCCGTCGTCGTGCTCAGCGCCAACGGCGATTTCGCCACCTTCGAGAGAGCGCATCGGCTGGGCGCCTCCGAGTTCGTCACCAAGCCGTTCTCCCCCGACGAGCTCGGCGCCAAGGTCGATAACCTGGTCAGCGGGCGGCAGCAGCGCTCCGCAGGGCGCCTCAAGCTGGGGGCGCTCCTCGTGGCCAGCGGTCTGGTGACGCAGGCACAGCTCGACGCCGCCCTCAAACGTCAGCGCACCGACGGGGGCCGCCTCGGCGAGGTGCTGGTTGGCGACGGCCTCGTGACCGAGCAGGACATCATCACGGCGGTCGCCGGCCAGATGCGCATCGGTGTGGTCGACCTCGCCCACACCGCACCTCAGGCCAACGCCATCGGTCTGCTGCCGCGCGATTTCATCATCCGCCATCGTCTCCTGCCGCTCCGCCTCGACGATCACGGCAGTCTCATCCTGGCGATGACCAACCCCCTCGACGTGATCACCGTCGACGAGGTCAGCATGCGCACGAAGAAGCGCATCGTCCCGGTCATCTGTACGGAGTCTGGCTTCGACGACGCGATCTCCATCTACTTCAGCTCGCGGGGCAAGCTCAAGGACGCCCGCGACGGCGGCGACGGCGACGAGCCCGCCGCCGCCCCCGCCGACATCGACGCGAGCATCGTCGAGATCGTCGACAGCCTGCTCACCGACGCGGCCAGCATGAGCGCCTCCGACATCCACCTGGAACCGCAGGAGGACTCCTTGCACGTGCGCTGCCGCATTGACGGCGTGCTGCACGACCTGCGCGAGTTCCCCAGAGAGATGCAGGCCGGCATCCTCAGTCGCCTCAAGATCATGGGCAACCTCAATATCGCCGAGCGGCGCTTGCCGCAGGACGGGCGCACCACCTTTGAGCTCTCCAGCGGCGAGGCCGTCGATCTGCGCCTCGCCTCGATCCCCAGCCTCTACGGCGAGAACATCACGATCCGCATCCTTGAGGTATCGCCGCTGCCGCCCACGCTGGCCTCGCTGGGGCTGGTCGGCGATAACCTGGCGCGCTTCGAGGTCGCGCTCAAGGCCCCGGAGGGCGGCATCGTCATCGTCGGCCCCACGGGCTCGGGCAAGTCCACGACCCTGTACACCACGCTCGAGCTCATCAAGAGCCCCGAACGCAAGGTCTACACCGTTGAAGACCCCATCGAGCGCAAGATCACCGGCATCATCCAGACCGAGGTCAAGCCCTCCATCGGTCTCACGTTCGCGCAGGCACTGCGCTCGCTGGTGCGCGCCGACCCGGACGTGATCATGGTCGGCGAGATCCGCGACCTGGAGACGGCCAAGATGGCCGCCGACTCCGCCGTCACCGGACATCAGGTGTTCAGCACGATGCACACCAACGATGCCTCGTCGGCGGTCAATCGCCTCGTCGAAATGGGCGTGCCCCGCTATCTGGTGGCCGCGGCCTGGCGCTGCTTCGTCGCGCAGCGGCTCGTGCGGCGGCTGTGTCCCCACTGCCGCCAGACCGAGACCATCAGCGGCGCACGCTGGGAGGAGCTCGGTCTGGGAGCGGCACCCAAGAAGAGCCTCCGCGTGTACAACCCCGGCGGATGCACGAAGTGCTTCGGCACCGGCTACCGCGGACGAGTAGGTCTGTACGAGGTCCTGGTCGTCGACGACGACCTTCGCGACCTCATCGCCACAGGCGGCACGGTCCTCGAGATCCAGCGCGCCGCGCGCGCCAAAGGCGTCAGCTCGCTGCGCGACGACGGCGTGCGCAAGGTGCTCGAGGGAAACACCAGCTACCTCGAACT
>CAIOZS010000261.1 GCA_903862845.1 uncultured Thermoleophilia bacterium | reverse complement strand
CTCTTTCAGGCGCGCGGCAACCTCGGCGGCCAAGCTGCTGCCGCCGGCGACCCGTTCACGGCGGCGGCCCGCGTCCTCGGCGCGGCTCTGGCGCCCGCCTGCGCGCTCCAGATGCTCCTGTGGGCCGGCCTCGCCGTGGCCCTGGGCTTCGCCCTGTCGCGCCGCCGTCTCGAGCTCCGCCTGTGGGTCTGGGCGCTGTCGTTCGCGGCGACGTTCGCCGTCTACTGCCTCGTGCCCGGTGCCGTCTGGGGGTACCCCGTGGAGCTTTCCACTCTGCTCTGGAATGTGGCGCTGGCGTCCGGCGTGATACTCTTGCCGTTGGTTTTCGCGACCGGCGACGCGCCGGAGGAACACGCAAATGGGCATCTTCAGGAAAGCTGAGAAAAAGCTCGAAGGCTTGGTCGAGGGCGGTTTCGGCCGCGCCTTCAAGGCCAGCGTGCAGCCGGTCGAGCTGGCGCACAAGCTGGCCAAGGAGATGGGCGACCACAAGAGCGTCGGCGTCTCCAACGTATACGTGCCCAACGAGTTCGATATCTTCCTCGGCGAGGCCGACTTCGGGCATCTCTCGGCCATGTCCGACTCGCTCAAGACGGAGCTCGCCAACTACGTGACCGCCTTCGCGCGTCGCGAGGGCTGGACTCTTGTGGCGCCGCCGCGCATCGACCTGCACCGCGACGACGATCTGCGCGTCGGCGAGTTCGGCATCGCCACGCGCACCGTCAACGCGCCGGCCGAGGCGCCCGGCGCGGCGTTCGTGCCGCCGGCGGCCACGCCGCCGCCGGCCGCGGCCGCGCCGGGTCCGCTGCTCGACCAGACCGTTCTCTACCAGGAGCAGGCCCGCGCGCCCGAGGCTGCGCCGCCCGTGGCGCGGGCCGCCGGCCCGCGCGCGTCCCTGCGCGGCCAGCAGGGCGAGTGGGAGCTCCGCGAGGCCGTGACCGTGATCGGGCGCAGTCGGCGTTGCGATATCGTGCTCACCGACCCCAATGTGTCGCGCCAGCACGCCGAGATCCGCCGCCAGGACGACGGCTTCATGGCGCTCGACCTCGGGTCCACCAACGGGATGCGCGTGAACCGCCGCGACGTCAAGCAGGCCGTGCTGCAGCACGGCGACCGCATCGAACTGGGCACCACGGAGCTCGTGTTCGAGAGGCTGCCGTGATGCCGGCCCCCAGGTGAAGGCGGCCGTCGTGCTTCGCGGCCGCGCGGGCTGCGGGAGACGCCCATGATCGACATCGTCCTTCTCGTCCTCAAGATCGGCATCCTCGTTCTGCTCTACCTCTTCATCTGGCAGGTCATGAAGACGGCGGTCGCCACCGTGCGCGCTCCTGCCGGCGCGGCGGCAGCCCCTGACGTCGCCCTCCCGGAGGGCTCGCGCCCCGTCGCCGTGTTCACGCCGGCCGAGCGTGAGGCGCGCCGAGAAGAGCGCCTCACGGAGCGCACGATCGCCGGCGAGAAGCTCGACTTCACCGGCCACATCGACCCGCGTCTCGTCGTCGAACGGAGCCCCATCGTCCCGGCCGGCGTCGTGTTTCCACTCAACGGCTGGATCACCGTGGGTCGCGCCTCGTCGAGCGACATCGTGCTCGACGAGCACTTCGTCTCGAGCACGCACGCGCGCTTCGTGCCGCGCGGCTCCTTCTACTATGTCGAGGACCTGGGCAGCACCAACGGCACGTTCGTCAACGAGAAGCAGGTGAGCGGCGAGGCGCAGCTCAAGCTCGACAGCCGGGTGCGCATCGGCGAGACCGTCTTCCGCTACGAGGAGTGACTCCCCGGTGACTCTCGTCGCCCGTTCCGGTGCCCTTACCGACATCGGCCTGCACCGCAAGACCAACGAGGACACCTTCATCGTGGCCCCGCCCCTGTTCGCGGTCTGCGACGGCATGGGCGGCGCCCAGGCGGGCGAGGTCGCCAGCGGGCTCGCGGCCGAGACGCTGGCCGCCGCCGTCGCCGACGGCCGCCCGCTCCTCGCGGCCGCCGAGGAAGCCAACGCCGCCGTCTTCCGGCGCGCCACCGGCGACAGCGACCACACGGGCATGGGCACCACGCTCACGGCCGTCGTGCTCGGCGGCGACGTCGGCCGCTTCGTGCACATCGGCGACAGCCGCGCCTATCTGCTGCGCGGCGACGTGCTGGAACAGCTCAGCGACGATCATTCGCTGGTCGGCGAGATGCTGCGCGACGGGCGCCTCACCGAGGAAGAGGCGGCCTCGCACCCGCACCGCAGCATCCTCAGTCGTGCCCTGGGCACTGAGGCGCTGGCGCGCATCGACGAGTTCGAGGTCGACCTGCGCGCCGGCGACGTGCTGCTGCTCTGCAGCGACGGGCTCAGTGGGGTGGTTCGCGCCGAGGTCATCAAGAAGATGCTCGGGCGCGCCGATCCCGGCGACGCGGCCGCCAGGCTCATTGCCGAGGCGCGCAAGAACGGCGGCCCCGACAACATCACCGCCGTGGTCCTGCGTCTCGACGAGTCGTTGCCCGGCGACGAGGAGGTCACGCTCGTGGTCCCGGCCGGCTTGGCCGCGACGGTGGTGCTTGCGGCGCCCGTCGCCGCCGAGGCGGAGACCGCCGCGGGAGAGAGCGGAGCGCAGCAAGCGGACGCAGCAGATGGTGCCGACGGCGGCGGCGAAGCACACGTCACGCCGCCGGCGCCGGAGCCCGCGGTGGGTGTGCCGCCGGCGCCCGAGCCCGCGGACGCCGTGCCGCCCGCGTCCGCCGCGCCGCCGCGCGGCGCGAAGCGCGGCCTCGGCTGCCTTGCCGTCGTCCTCGCGCTTCTCTTCGTGATCGCCGGCGCCGGCGTCCTCACGGTCAGCACCGTCTTCTACGTGGGCGTCGACGAGGGCCGCCTGGCCGTCTACAGCGGCGTGCCGGCGGCGCTCGGTCCGCTGCAGCTGCACGCCGTCTACCGGCGCAGCTCGCTCCCCTACGAGTCGCTCGGCCCTGTCGAGCGCCGCCTCGTCGACGAGCAAAGCCTGCACACGAAGGGCGGCGTCATGACCCTCTCCCAGACCTTGGGGATGTGGCCGTGAGCCGGCGCAATGTCGAGCTGCTCTTTCTCGTGATCGCCGGCGCCGTGAGCACCATGGCGTACGTGTCCGTGTACGCGGGCCGCTTTCGCGAGATCAATCGCGTCTCCATCATCTACGGCCTTGTTTTCGTGGGCATCTTCTTCCTGCTTCACCTGCTGGTGCGCTTCGCGCTCCCGCAGGCCGACCCGTTCTTGCTGCCCATCACCGCCCTGCTGGCCGCCATCGGGCTCACCGAGATCTTTCGCATCCGCCCGGCTCTGGCGCTCACCCAGGGCCAATGGCTGCTGGTCGGTGCAGGTCTGTTCGTGCTCACCGTGCTCTTCGTGCGCGATCACATGAAGCTCGATCGCTATCGCTACATCATGGGGGCCATCGGCCTGGCGCTGCTGGTTGCGACCATCGTGCTGGGCACGACGGTCAACGGCTCCAAGCTCTGGATCCACGCCTTCGGCTTTTCGATCCAGCCCTCCGAGTTCGCCAAGCTCGCGATCGTCATCTTCCTGGCCGGCTATCTCGACGACAAGAAGGTGCTGCTCTCGGTGCCCACGCACCACGTCCTCGGCGTTCCCCTGCCGGCGGCCAAGTACTTCGGCCCGCTGCTCGTCATGTGGGCGCTGTCGCTCGCCATGCTCATCTTCATGAAGGACTTCGGCATGGCGCTGCTCTTCATGTCGATCTTCGTGGCGCTCATGTACATGGCCACGACGCGCATCGTGTACGTCGTGCTCGGCGGCGGCCTCTTTGCCGCCGCCGCCGCCATCGCGGTGGCGGTCGTGCCGCACGTCCACGACCGCTTCACGACCTGGCTCGACCCCTGGCCGCACGCCGCCACGAGCGGCTACCAGCTTCTGCAGTCCCTGTTCACCATCGCCGACGGCGGCATCGTCGGCGCCGGGTTCGGCCGCGGCTTCCTCCTGTACGCCAACCGCCAGCCTGTGGTTCCCGACCTGCAGACCGACTTCATCTTCTCCGCGGTCGCCAACGAGATCGGCCTGCTCGGCGCGGCCGCCGTGATCCTCCTCTTCGTGCTCTTCATGTGGCGCGGCTTCCGCATCGCCGTGTGGGCGCCGGACGGCTTCTCCAAGCTGCTGGCCGCGGGCCTCGCTTTCGCCTTCGGCCTGCAGACCTTCATCATCATCGGCGGCGTCACGCGGCTGATCCCGCTGACCGGCATCACGCTGCCGTTCGTGAGCTACGGCGGCAGCTCCATCACCGCCAATCTCGTGCTCGTGGCACTTCTCCTCATGGTCTCTCATCGCACCAACGTGGTGCGCGAAGGCACCGACCTCGAGCGCCGTCGCCTGGCGGCGCGAGGGTAGGGGACGGCGATGAACAGGGCCATCTCCCGCATCTTCATCGTCGGCGTCATCCTTTTCGTCGCGCTGCTCGTCAACCTCACGTGGATCATGGCCGGCCGGGCGCAGTGGTTCGCCGACCGCCCCGAGAACAAGCGCGGCATCGCCAAGGAGATGAGGATCAAGCGCGGCGACATCCTGGGCTTCGACGGCTCCACTATCGCCGGCTCGGTGCGGCGCTCGGGCTACTACTACCGCGACTACCCGCAGGGCACCCTGGCGCCGCAGCTCGTCGGCTACGACAGCGTGCGCTACGGGCGCAGCGGCATCGAGGATGAGCTCAACGACCAGCTCACGGGCCAATCCACGGACCTCGGCGTGCAGAGCTGGATCGACCGGCTCCTGGGACGCAAACCGAAGGGCGCCAGCGTCCAGCTCACCCTGGTCCCGGCCGTACAGAAGGAGGCCCAGAAGGCGCTCGCCGGCCAGAAGGGCGCCATCGTGATGCTCGATCCAAAGACGGGCGCTCTCATCGCCTCGGCCTCGGCGCCGACCTACGACCCCGCCAACCTCGAGGACGACTGGGCGCGGCTGAGCAACGATCCGGGGGCGCCCCTGCTCGACCGGCCGACGCAGGGTCTCTACCCGCCGGGCTCGGCCTTCAAGGTGGTCACGGCCACCTCCGGTCTCGACTACGGCAAGGTCACGCCGGACACGAAGTTCATCGACACCGGCACCTACGTCGTTTTCGGCGGCAAGGTCACCAACTACGGGGGAGCGGTGTTCGGCCCCAACGACTTCACCACGGCCCTGACGTACTCCATCAACACCACGTTCGCCAAGGTCGGCAACCTGCTGGGACGCAAGCGCCTGGTGTCGTCAATGCAGCGCTTCGGCTTCTACCAGACCCCGCCGCTGCCGCTGCCCCAGGGCGGGATCGTGCCCAGCGGTCGCTACGGCAAGACAGGCCTCCTCTCGCCGGACGACTTCATGGACCCGCTGGCCGTGGCCTGGGCGGCGTGCGGGCAGGAGCAAGTCCTGTCGACGCCCCTGCAGATGGCGCTGGTCGCCGCGGGCGTCGCCAACGGCGGCCGCGTCATGAAGCCGTACTACACCCAGCAAATCGTGGCGGCGTCGGGCGGCGTGGTCCAGAAGGCGCAGCCGCAGCAGTGGCTGGTGGCCATGAAGGCCGCCACGGCCGCGCAGCTCAACACCATGATGCAGCGCGTCGTCAACGCCGGCACAGGCACGGCCGCGGCGCTCGAAGGCATCCAGGTCGCCGGCAAGACCGGCACCGCCGAGCGCGGCGACGGCACCAACCTGGCCTGGTTCATCGCTTTTGCGCCGGCGGAAGATCCTCAGGTGGCCATTGCGGTCGTCATCGAAGACACGCAGTCGACCGGCGGCGAGGCGGCGGCGCCGATCGCCGCCGCCGTGATCAAGACGGCTCTGGCGCAGCCTTCCCTGCCCTGACGGGGCAGGGACCCGGCGCCGGGAACCGTATCTGTCAGCGACAGAGTGAGGTAACGAGACGTGAGCGACGTGTTCCAGCCAGAACAGGTGCTGAGCGGCCGCTACCGCGTGCTGCGCAAGATCGGCGGCGGCGGCATGGCCGACGTCTATCTCTGCGAAGACCTCACGCTGGGCCGCCGCGTGGCGCTCAAGGTGCTGCTGCAGCGATTCCTCGGCGATCCCAACTTCGTCGAGCGCTTCCGCCGCGAGGCCAAGGCCGCCGCCGGTCTGAACCAGGCGAACCTCGTCAGCATCTACGACTGGGGCGAGGTCGACGGCACGTACTTCATCGTCATGGAGTACGTGGAGGGCGAGACGCTCAAGGACCTGGTGCGCCGTCAGGGCCGCCTCGGCGGTAGTGAGGCCGTGCGCATCTCGCTGCAGCTTTTGGCGGCCCTCGAGTTCGCGCATCGCACGGGCATCGTGCATCGCGACATCAAACCGCAGAACGTGATGCTCGACCGCGACGGCAACGTCAAGGTCATGGATTTCGGCATCGCCCGCGCCGCCGACTCCGGCATGACCGAGGCCGGCTCCATCCTCGGTACGGCCCAATACCTGGCTCCCGAACAGGCCAGAGGTCAGCGCGTCGACGAGCGCTCCGATCTGTACTCCGTCGGCATTGTCCTTTACGAGATGCTCACCGGCACGGTACCGTTCAAGGGCGACAGCGCCGTCACCGTCGCTCTCAAACACGTCAACGAGATGGCCGCCGAACCGGCGCAGCTCGTCCCGGGCATGCCCTACGCGCTCAACCAGATCGTCCTCAAGGCCATCGCCAAGGACCCCGAGCAGCGCTACCAGAGCGCCGAGCAATTCGCCCGCGATCTGCGCTCCGCGCAGATTGGCGGCCCTGTGGCCGCGGCCGCCTTCGACTCCGGCGCCGAGGCCACCCGGCTGATGGGCGCCAGTGGGGGAGTCTCTGCCGGCGGCACCTCGGTGATGACGGGCGGCCCTCTCGCCGAGACCACGGGCGACCGTGGCCGCAGGCGCCGCCGCTGGCCGTGGATCCTCGTGATCGTCCTTCTCCTGCTCGTGATCGCCGCTGCCGCCTACGGGCTGGTGCGGGCCATGGGCACAAGCAGCGCCACGGTGCCCACGCTGGTCGGCCAGACCAAGGCGGCGGCGCTCACCAAACTGGAAGAGGCCGGCTTCAAGGCCGGCAGCGTCCAGGACGAGTACTCCGACAAGTACGCTGCCGGCGTCGTCAGCCGTCAGACGCCGGCGGGCGGCACCAAGCTGCGCAAGGGCGAGCCGGTCGATGTCTGGGTGAGCAAGGGCACCTCGACCGTCACGTTGCAGGACTTCAAGGGCTTGTCACCTCAGGCGGTGCAGGACTGGCTCACCAAGAACGGTCTTAGCGGCCTCGAGAAGTCCGGCAAGTCCGCAGCGGTCTCGGCCGGCAAGGTGTTCAAGCAGGACCCGCCGGCCGACGCCCAGGTCAAGCGCGGCGACACGATCACCTACTGGGTGAGCAGCGGCAAGCCGCAAGCGACCGTCCCCAATCTCGCAAACCTGACGCAGGCAGCGGCGCAGACGGCTCTGAGCGCCGCTGGTCTGCTGCTCGGTACGGTCACGCCCGAGCCGAGCACCACGGTGCCCAGCGGCCAGGTCATCCGCCAGGATCCCGTCGCCGGCGTCGCCGTAGCCAAAGGATCTGCCGTCAACATCGTCGTGTCGGGCGGTTCCCCGTCCCCGTCTCCGTCGCCGTCGCCAAGCCCCACGGCGTCCCTGGTGACCATCCCCAACGTGTACGGCATGGATTCCACGACGGCCACCGACCAGCTCAACGCGGCCGGGTTCGGCGTCAAGATGCGGCAAAAGCCCGGCACCGGCCAGCCTCCGGGTACGGTGGTCAGGATGGTGCCGGACGCCGGCGTTGCGGTGGCCAGCGGATCCACCGTGCTTCTGGTGATCGCCGAGTAGGCGGGCGGCGCCGCCGGGCGGGGTCGAGAGGCCTGTCTCACCCGCCTATTTCGCGAAGCCGAACACGTAGACCAGGTAGGCGAAGTACACCGAGCCGGCGCCGCCCAGCGACCACCACGTGAGCCCGTGCCTTACGCGCAACGTGACGTAGAAGACCGTGCCGCTGAGCAGCGCGAGCAGACCGCTCACCAGCCCGGTGGTGTTGAGCTGCCAGGTCGTGAAGATCAAGCCGACCGACACCGGGAAAGTGGCCTGGAACACCATCGCTCCGGTGATGTTGCCGAGCGCCAGGGTGTCCTTGCGGCGGCGGATCCAGAGCACGGAGTTGAACTTCTCCGGCAGCTCGGTGGCGATCGGCGTGATGAGCAGAGACACGATAAGAGGAGCCGCGCCCAAGGTCTCGCTGAGGACCTGGACCTCTTTGACGAAGATCTCCGCGCCGAGCACGATGCCGAGCAGGGCCACTCCGATCTGCGCGAAAATGCGGTAGCGGTGCGGCATCACCGGGTGCCGGTGGAAGTACAGAGGCTTCGTGTCTCCCTCGAGGTCGCCCTCAGCGCGCATCGTCTCCCAGACGTAGTAGCCGTAGAAGACGACGAGTGCGGCGGAGAGCACGTAGTGCAGCGCGCGCACGTGGATCAGGCCGGCGCCCATGGCCAGTGAGTAGGCGATGAGGAAGTGGCTGAGGTCGCGGCGCATGACCTTCTCGTTGGCGGTGACCGCGAGCTCGCGGCGGCCTTGCCACGTGAAGATGACGACTGCCGCCGCCGTGACGACCATCGTCAGGCTGGCGAGCATGAACGGCGCCCCCAGGATGGCGCCGACGCCGACGTCGTCGGCGGCCTGCCCTCCGGTGAACACGATGGCGATGATCGGCACGAGGGTCTCGGGAAGCGCCGTGCCCACGGCCGCGAGGACGCTGCCCACGGCACCCTCGCCGAGCTCGTAGCGCCGCCCGAACCATTCGACGCCGTTGGTGAACAGCTCGGCCGAGGCGAGGATGACGGCGAGCGCGATCAGCAGCAGGAGGACGGCCATTGCGGCGGCAAGGATAGCAGAAGGGGCGGGCCGCAGGCCGCGCAGCGCCTGCTCCGAGCGGACGCCGGGACGTTGTGGGCACGGAGCCCCGTTCCGGCATTGACGCGCGGCGCCCGGCCCGGATATCCTCGCCGCGTCCCGCGGGGGTCCCCGCCGGCGAAAGGATGTGACTCTTCTCCGTGGACGACGACCGGGGTTCACTGGCCCTCTCCGAGCTCGAAGACATGACTGTGGTCGATGCTTCCGGCGCGCAGATCGGCGAGCTGCTCGACGTGGTCGCCCTCTGCGCCTCCGAGACCGCCGTGGTCACCGGCTTCTTCGTCGAGCGCGACGACGAGAAGTACCGCGCCTCCTGGGCACAGGTCGCCGTCGTCGACGTCGACGGCGAGAAGCTCCGCCTCTCGTGCCTCGCCGCCGACCTCGAGCCCGCCTCGATCCGCGGCGACGAGCTCGCCCTCGTCGAGGCCGTGCTCGACAACCAGGTGCTCGATATGCGGCGCCGCGTGTTCGTGCGCGTGCAGGACGTGCTGCTCCAGCCTCGCGACGGCGACCTCGTGGTGGAAGGTGTGGACGCGAGCTCCGGCGCCCTGGCGCGACGCTTCGGTCTGGGCTTCCTCTCACGCCGCCTGCCGCGGCGTCACGGCGACTTCGTGCCCTGGGCGGACGTCAATCTCATCGCGCTGCGGCTCTCGCAGCTCAACTTCGTCGAAGCGTTTGCCGAGCTCGCCGAGCTGCACCCGGCCGACATCGCCGACGTGATCAGCCAGGTGGGCCCGCGCGAGCGCGCGGCCGTGCTGGCCGCGCTCAACACGGGCCTCGCTGCCGACACTCTCCAGGAGATGGAGGAGGGGCTGCGCACGGCTGCGCTGCAAGACATGCCGCTCGAACGCGCCGTGGCGGTGCTCGAGCAGATCGAGGCCGATGAAGCCGCCGACATCCTCAGCGACCTCCCCGACGAACTTTCCCAGCAGCTCCTCGCGCGTCTCCCCGACGAGCGCGAAGAAGATCTGCGCGAGCTCGCCAGCCATCCCGAGCACACGGCCGGGTCGCTCATGACCACGGACTTCGTGGCGCTGCCGGTGGGCTTCACGGCTGGGGCGGCTCTGGCATGGATCCGTACGGAGCGGCCCGAGCAGCACGCCATGACCTATCTGTACTTCACTCAGGAGGACGGGCGGCTGGTCGGCGTCGCGAGCCTCAGGGACCTGGTGCTCGCCGAGCCCGAGCGGCCCGTCGCCGACCTCATGGAGGACGACCTCGTCGACATCGCCGCCGACGTCGACGAAGAGGAGGTCGGCCGCATCATGACCAAGTACGACCTCCTCGCCATACCTGTCGTCGACGAGGAGCGGCGGCTCGTCGGCATCGTCACGCTCGACGATGCCCTTGACGCGGTGCTGCCGGACGACTGGAAGCAGCGGCTGCCGCGCCTCTTCCGTTAGGGCGGCCGCGGCGTTCCGCCGCCGGCGCTCGCGGGCGCGCCTGCGCCGCCGCTTCAGACCGGCTGCGCCGCCGCCGGCGCCTCCACTCTCTTCCAGGCGACGCTGTGGCGCGGCGCTTCGACCAGTGTGGCGAGGTCGAGGCGGAAACGGGCGATCTCGCCTTTGGACTGGACCCTGCGAAAGCCGCCGCCTTCGAGAATCTCGGGGTGGAACAGGTTGAGCTCGCGGATGTAGCCGCGGAACGGGTCTGCGGGGCGCGCACGGCTGAGGCCGAAGGCCTCGAGCGCCGCGACGCGGCGATGCTTGAGCGATGCCTCGATCTCCTGAAGGAGGAACTGGAAGCCGCGCAGGTACTCCTCATCGTAGAAGTACGAACAGGTGAGAACGTAGGCGTCGGGTGACGGGGGGCCGGCCGGCAGGCAGCGCACCCGCGGCAGCAGGCGTGCGGCGGCGGCATGCATCCAGCCGACCACCGCATCGCCCTCGAGCAGGGCGCGGCCGAAAAAGCCGGCCTCGGCTTCGGCCTCCTGCTCCCAGGCTAGGCGAAGATCGGGGGCCGCAGTCGCGGCGGGTAGCGTTTGCCACCAGACGCAGGCCTGGCAGGCCGGCGCCAGCAGGTCGCGGGTGCCTGCGCTGAGGTCGATCGCCCTCACTCGTCGGCGGCCGCCGCGACGTCGTCCACGTGCACTTCGACGTGCGTGATCGGCGTGCCCGTGGTGCGTTCGAGGGAGGTCGCGCCGGCGCGGGCGACGGCCTCGCAGACGGCCGGGATGTCGCTGCCCGGGTCGACGATGAGGTGCACCTCGAGCACCGGCCCGGCCTCGTCCTCCGCGAGGCGCACCGGGCCGCGGCGCTCGATGTGGACGCGCTCGCCCAAGGTTTGCAGGGGGTTGCGATGGAGGTCCGCCACGCCGGGGATGCCTTTGATCGCGTCCCATACGGTGCTGGTGATGACTTCGGCCGAGAAGCTGGGCCCGGGTCGTTCGCGCACGCCGCCCCTTCCGTCGCTGGTGGCGCGAGTATACCGTCCGCGCGAGGCGCGCGGGGAGCTCGGACCCGCCGCTGTTTGCCACTGTGCGAGGCGCTCCCCTATACTCCTTGCGCACGAGCGGGGCCCGGCCCTCTGTCCCGGCGCGCCCGAGCGACGATCGAGGCGGTCATCACGAGCGAGAACATCACCATCTACCGAGCGGACTGGGTGCTGCCTGTGGCGGCGCCGGTGCTCGCCGACGGCGGGCTCGCCGTGAGCGGCGAGCGCATCGTCGGCGTGGGCTTGGCGGCCGACCTCACAACAGCCTATCCAGACGCTCAGGTGATCGATCTCGGCCGCTCCGTGGTCATGCCCGGGTTCGTCAACTGTCACAGTCATGTCGAATACACGTCGTTCCGCGGCATCCTCGACGACTCCGAGTTCGGCGACTGGATCATCAGCCTCGTCGATGTCAAGGCCGCGCTGACCCCCGAGGAGTACCTGGCAAGCGCGAAGCTCGGCGTCCTCGAGGCGATCTCGTCGGGTATCACCACCATCGCCGACACGAGCTACGGCGCCGTCACGCTCGCGGCGGCCGCCGAGGCCGGCCTGCGCGGCCGTCTCTATCTGGAGGTCTTCGGGGTCGACGACAAGCGGCTCGACGAGACCATGGCGGACGTCGAGCGGCGTCTCGCCGAGGCGCAAGCCGCCGCGCCGCCGCGCTTCGACGTCGGACTCGCGCCCCACGCCCCCTACACCGTCTCGAGCCGCCTCTATCAAGCCATCTCGGAGCTGGCCCGCGAACGCGGCCTCAAGGTCATGAGCCACGTCGCCGAGAGCAAAGAGGAGCTCACCTACATCCGCTCCGGATCCGGAAAGTTCGCGCATGACTACCGCGAGAAGATGGGCTGGGAGCGGATGCTCGTGCAGCCCTTCGGCGTGAGCCCCATCAAGTATCTGCAGCAGTGGAACGTCTTCGACGCGGATTTCCTCGCCGTGCACTGCGTGCAGGTGAGCCGCGACGACATCCGCATCCTCAAGGCCAAAGATGTCGCCGTCGCTCACTGCCCCAAGGGCAACGCCAAGCTGGGCTGCGGCGTCATGCCCCTGGCCGATCTGCTGCACGAGGGCGTGCGCGTCGGCCTGGGCACCGACAGTCCGGCCTCCAGCAACATCATGGATATGTTCGACGAGATGCGCACGATGCTCTTCCTGCACCGCGCCGTCGAGCGCGACGTCACGGTGCTCGACGCGACGAAGTGCGTGCGCATCGCCACTCTGGGCGGCGCTGAGGCGCTCGGCATGCAGGACGACATAGGCAGCCTCGAGGCGGGCAAGTTCGCCGATTTCATCGCCGTCGACGTGTCCCGGTCGCATTTCGCGCCCGTTGACGAGCCGTATTCGGCGCTCGTCTATGGTGCCAATCAGGACGACGTGCTGCTCACGGTCGTCGGCGGCGACACGCTGTTCCACGAGCGCGGCTACACGGGCCTCGACGCGGAGGCCATTCGGCGCGCCGCGGTCGGAGTACGCGAGAAGCTGCGCGACCGCGTGCGCGCCGGAGGCGTCCAGGTGGGCGCTGCCGAATCAGGCTGGTGGCACACTGCCGCCGCTCCAGGAGAGGAGACCCCCTAAGTGCTGCTCGACCGCCAACGTGTGAAGTTCTGGCAGAAGTGGGTGTTCGGGTTCATGGCCCTCATCATGGCCGGGTTCCTGGTCATGATCCCGCTGAGCAAAGAAACGGGCTGCGGCGGCACCACGTCCGCCACCAAGCAGCTCGACAAAGAGATCGCCAAGTACCAGGCGGCCGTTCAGGCCGATCCCAAGAGCGTCGAGGCCTGGCGGAGCCTCGCCGAGAACTACGTGCTGCGCGCCAACTCGCAGGCGCAGGACTCTGCTGCCCAGCAGGCCGACTATCGCACCGCCGCGCAAAACTACCAGCGTGCCGTCAAGCTGCTCAGCAAGCAGAAGGGCTCCGCCGCCAGGCAGCTCCGCCTCGACACGCTCCAGCAGCTCGCGAGCGTCTATCTGTTCTTGAAGGACTACAAGTCGGCGACCAGTGTCTACGGGCAGATCACGGCGCTCAAGCCGCAAGACGCGCAGTCGTTCTTCGACATGGCGAGCGTGGCCATCAACGCCGGCGACACCAGCACGGCGCTGCTGGCTTTTACCAGGTTCCTCGAGCTCGACCCGAATTCGCCCGACGCGCAGTCGGTCAAGGACTGGATCGCCGCCAACTCGGGCACGTCCTCCCCCACGCCCTCGCCTTCGGCCTCCCCCACGCCCACGCCGTCTTCCACTACGGGGAGCGCGCCGTGAGCGACCTGTTCAGCGTCTCAGGCGAGCGCGCCGGCGACGGGCTCGGGGTCGTCACTCTCTCCGGCGAAGTCGACATCTACACGGCGCCTCAGTTCAAGCAGTGCATGCTCGAGCTTCTCGACGGGGGCGTCGACAGGATGATCGTCGACCTGAGCGGCGTCACGTTTATCGACTCCACGGCGCTGGGCGTGCTCATCGGTGGCGTGCGCCGCGTGAACAGCGCCGGCGGGGCCATGGCCCTGATCGTTACCAGCCGTGCCGTGGCGCGGGTTCTCTCGATCACCGGTCTGGACCACGTCTTCACGATCCACGCCACCCGCGAGGCCGCGGTCGAGTCGCTGGCCTGACGGCGCGGCCATTGTCATCTCGACACCGCGGTCCGCGCGGTGGTATTAACTCCCATCGTCCGGGGCTGCCCGGTCATGTCGTCTGAGGTAGGCCCGTGAGGCTCATTGTCACCGAGAAAGATTCCGCCGCTCGCAAGATCGCCGACATCCTCGGCGGCAAGGTCACGGTCAAGGAGCACGGCCGCGGGCGCCAGAAGGTCAGGTCATATCACTTCGGCTACCGGGACGACGACGCCGTCGCCATCGGCCTGCGCGGCCACGTCATGGAGACCGTGTTTCCCAACACCTACCGGCGCTGGAGCCTTAAGTACCTGGGCGACATGATCGAGACACCAGACCTTGCCTGGGTGGTCGACGGCGGCGCCGCCGGCACGCTCGCGGCGCTGCGCAGCGTGGCAAAAGGTGCCACCGAGGTCGTCATCGCCACCGACTTCGACCGTGAGGGCGAGCTCATCGGCCACGAGGCGCTCGAGATCCTCCGCGGCGACGCGCTCCGGCGCCACCCGCACGACAAGCCCGAGAAGAAGAAGAAGGCCGGCGCCGCCGGCCGCGGCAAGGCCGCGGTCGCCCCTCCGGCCGAGCCGCCGGCCGACAACGGCGACCCTCACGTCAAGGCCATGCTGCCGGCCGCCGCCGTCGACCGTCACATCCGCGTGCGCTACTCGGCGCTCACCCGCGAAGAGGTCGAGGCGGCCTTCGCGAAGCCGTCCACCGTCGATTTCAATCTCGCCGAAGCGGCGCACTCGCGCCAGGACATCGACCTCATCTGGGGGGCCGTGCTGACGCGCTTCATGTCGCTGGCTTCCTACCGCTACGGCTCCGACTATCTTTCCGTCGGCCGCGTGCAATCGCCCACGCTGCGCCTGGTCGTCGACCGCGAGCTCGAGCGACGCGCTTTCGTGCCGGTTCCGTACTGGGAGATCAAGGCCACGCTGACGCACGGTGACGACACCATCGAGGTGGCGCACGCCAAAGGCCGCTTCGATTCGCTCGAGGCCATGGAGACGGCCTTCGCGCGCGCCCAGGCAGACACCGCCGAGGTCACCGCCTACAAGGCGGAACCGCGCAAGGACGCGCCGCCGGCGCCGTTTAACACCACGGCGCTCATGAGCGCCGCCTCGGGCAGCGGCGTGTCGCCGGCGCGCGCCATGCGCGCCGCCGAATCGCTGTACCTCGACGGCCTCATCAGCTATCCGCGCACCGACAACACCGTGTATCCGCCGTCGCTCGACCTGCGCGGCAGCCTCGAGGCTCTGGCCGGCTGGCAGCCGGTGGCCGCCACCGCGGCGCGCCTGGCCAAGCAGGGCAAGTACACGCCCACCAAGGGCAAGAAGCGCACCACCGACCACCCGCCTATCTACCCTGTGGGCGTGCCCCGCAAGGAGCTCAGCGGCGACCAGGCCAAGGTCTTCGACCTCGTTGCGCGCCGCTTTCTGGCGACGCTGCTCCCGGCTGCGGTCATCGAGGGCCAGCGCGTCGACGTGCGCCTCGGCAAGGAGCCGTTCCTGGCGCGCGGCAGCCGCGTGGCCGCGCTGGGCTACCTCGAGGTCTACGAGAAGTACGCCGCCAAGCGCGAGCGGCCGCTGCCGGCGCTGCAGCCCGGCGACATTCTCCGCGTGGATGAGCTGCGCAATGAGAGCAAAGAGACGCAGCCTCCGTCGCGCTACGGTCAGGGTGCGCTCATCGTGAAGATGGAGGATCTCGGCCTCGGCACCAAGGCCACGCGCGCCGACATCATCCAGCACCTCTACGACCGCAACTACGTGCGCGACAACCCCGTCGAGCCCACCGAGCTCGGCGTCGCCCTGATCACGGCCTTCGACGCCGCCATGAAGCAGGCGCCCGTCGACATCTCGTCGTGGCAGATGACGGCCAAGCTCGACGACCAGATGGATCGCATCAGCGAGGGTGAGCTGCGTCGCGACGAGGTCGTGGCCGAGAGCCAGGTCATGCTCGAGCAGGCCTGGAAGCTCCTCGACGGCCATGTCGCCGACATCCGCGAACGCATCAAGAGCGGTGTGCGCGAGGATCTCACGCTGGGCGAGTGCAAGAACTGCGGCGGCCAGCTCCGCGTGCTTCGCGGCAAGACCGGCAAGCGTTTCGCCGCCTGCGTCGGCAAGGAGGGCGACGAGCCGCAGCCGGCCGCCGAAGGCGAGCGCCCGCGGCGCGGCTGCGGCCAGACCTTCCCGCTGCCGCAGCGCGGCACCATCACTCCCACCGGCAAGACCTGCGGTGAGTGCGGCTGGCCCGAGATCAAGGTCGTGGGCGCCGGCGGCCGCGGACGCCCCTGGGTGCTCTGCGTCGACATCGACTGCCCGAGCAAAGAGAAGTATCGCGCGCGCGCCGCCGCCAAGAAGAAGGACGCCTGAGCGCGAGCGAATCCCCAGGCGCGCGACGACGGAGACCGGCGTGAGCGCACGGAGCGGCGTCCTCATCACGCTCGAGGGCTGCGACGGCTGCGGCAAGAGCACGCAGGCGGCGCTGCTCTGCGCGCGCCTCGCCGCCGGCGGGCTGCCCGTCGGCCCTTCGTCGGCCCCGGGCACGGTGATCCGCGAACCGGGCGGCACCGCCGCCGGCGAGGCGATCCGCGATGTTCTTCTTCACGGCCTCCAGGCGCCGGCGCCCTGGACCGAGGCCCTGCTGTACGCGGCGGCGCGCGCCGAGCTCGTCGAGCGCGTGCTGCTCCCCGGGCTCGGCGCCGGCCGGGTCCTCGTCCTCGACCGCTTCATCGACTCGTCGCTCGCCTATCAGGGCTTCGCCCGCGGCCTCGGCATCGACGCCGTGCTGGGCGTCAACGAGCCGGGCCTGCGCGGCCTGCTGCCCGATCTCACGATCGTCCTCGACGTCGATCCGCTCGTCGGGCTGGGGCGCGCCGGCGGCACACCCGACCGCATCGAGGCCGAGGGCCTCGATCTGCAGCAGAGGGTCGCGGCCGGCTTCGCCGTGCTGGCGCGGCGCTTCCCGGAGCGGGTGCGTCTCATCGACGGCTTCCGCGACATCGATCTGGTCGCCGCCTCTGTGGAGGCCGCGGCGCTCCAGGCCGTCGCCGACGCCGGCGCGCGGCCCGGAGGCTGAGGGCGCTCCGTGTTCGATGAGGTCCCCGGCCAGGAGAAGGTCAAAGAGATGTTCGCGCGCGCCCTGCGCGAGCGCACGCTCAGTCACGCCTACCTGCTGAGCGGCCCAGAAGGTCTGGCCAAGACGGCCTTCGCACGAGAGCTCGGGGCCGCGCTGGTCACGTCGTGCGGGGGGTGCGGCGCCTGCGCGGAGTGCGAGCGGGCGCGGCGCGGCCTGCATCCTGATCTCCACGTGATGGAGCGTGAGGGTGACGTGATCCGCGTGGAGCAGGTCGACCCGCTGATCGCCGACCTCAGTCTCAAGCCCTTCGCCGCCGGCCGCCGCGTCTGGATCATCCCCGAGGTCGAGCATCTGCATCCGGCGGCGGCCAACAAGCTGCTCAAGAGCATCGAAGAGCCGCCGGACTACGTGTACTTCCTGCTGGTCAGCGACCGCCTGGAGCGCGTTCTGCCGACGATCGTCTCGCGTTGTCAGCAGGTCGAGTTTCGCCCCGTGAGCGACGCCGTCGTCGCCGCGTATCTGCGCGAGCGGCACGGCCTCGATGGCCTCGAGGCCGAAGCGCTCGCGCGCCTCTCGACGGGCTCGGTAGAGCGCGCCGCGCGGCTGGCTGGCGATGCGCGCGGCGCCGGCCGCCGGGCCGAGTACCTGCGGCACGCCGCGCGCGCCGCCGGCCTCGCGCGCGGCGACTCCGAGGGCGATCCGCCGGCGGCCTTCATCGGCGTCCTCGAGCGACATCAGGCGGAGATCGCGAAGCTGCTCGAAGCCGACCGCGACGAGCAGCTCGCGATGCTCGCCCGGCAGTTCCAGGACAAGCGCGATCTTAAGTGGCAGCAGGACCGCGCCACGGCGCGCGCCAAGCGCGAAGAGGCGCGTCTGCGGCGCCTCGCCGCGCAGGACGCCGTCGACCTCCTGGGCGCCTGGGTGCGCGACCTCTGGGTGGTCGCCTGTGGGGCATCCGATGTACTCTGGAACCGCGACCGCGCCGGCGATCTCGCCGTGGCGGCCGTGGCGACGCCAGAATACTACGCGCGTCTGATGGCCGTCGTGGCCCGAACGCGCAAGGATCTGTATCTCAACATCGATCAGAAGCTCGCGCTGCAAGCGCT
>CAIOZS010000260.1 GCA_903862845.1 uncultured Thermoleophilia bacterium | reverse complement strand
CGGCGTGAGGTTCTTCTCCAGCGGCAGATCCCTGATCTCCTGGGACGTGTAGCCGCGCAGCTTTTCTGCCGAGGGACTCTGGTAGGTGGTCTTGATGTCCATGTCCATCAGCCAGACGAGGTCTGAGGTGTGCTCCGCCAGCAGGCGGTACTGCGCCTCGCTCTCCCGCAGCGCCTCCTCGGCCAGGACCCTCTCGTGGACATCGGTGAAGGTCAGGTGGTAGCGCGGCGGCTCGTCGTCGGCGTCGTCCTGCGGCTGCGCCTCGAGGTGCGCCCAGAAGGGCTCGTCGCCGACGCGCTGTAGGCGCAGCTCGAAGGTCTGCGGCGCCGCGGTCTTCATGAGCTTGAGGAGGTGCAGGTAGTACGCATCCCGATCGGGCGCAAAGATGTAAGCGCTGAACGGCTGCCCGATGAGCAGTTGCCGCTCCAAGCCCAACAAGCGGACGGCGGTCAGATTGGCGTCGCCGACCATGCCCTTGTCACTCAGGGTGAGGTAGCCCACCGGCGCCAGGTCGAACAGCGCGAAGTACTTCTCGCGCTGCTCCTCAAGCTCGAGCTGGGCATGACGCAGCTCCTCGTTCTGCATCTCGAGCTCGATCTGGTGGACGCGTAGCTCGTGCACGGCCGCGACGAGCTCCTCGGGCGCAGGCAAAGAGGGCGAGGCGGCGGCGGCGGCGAGCACGTCGAGGCGCTCTTCGGCCTGCCGGCGCAGCTCCTCGGCTTCGCCCTGCCGGCGCAGCTCGTCGCCGCCCGGCCGCCGCAGCTCGTCGGCAGAGCGCGGCCGGCGCAAACCGTCGGCCGCGCGCGGCGCGGTCTTCTTCTTGCGCGGCTGCCGCGGGCCGGCCATCAGCTACTCGTCGCGGGGCAACGTGAAGAAGAACGTCGCGCCCTGCTCCACGCGGCCCTCGGCCCACACCTTGCCGCCGTGACGGGTCACGAGACGCAGGACCATGGCCAGCCCGATGCCGTCGCCCTCGAACTCCGCCGCGCTGTGCAGGCGCTGGAAGGCGCCGAAGAGATGCTCGGCATAGTCTGGGTCGAAGCCTGCGCCGTCGTCGCGCACGAAAAAGGCGCGCTCCTGGCCGGCGTCCGCGATGCCGACCTCGACGCGCGTCGCCGCGTGCTTCGCGGTGAACTTCCAGGCGTTGTCGAGGAGGTTGCGCAGGATCACGCGCAGCAGGCGTGGGTCGGCGTCGGCCGCCATGCCGGGCGCGATGACCACCTCGACCACCCTGCCCTCGTTTTCCGCGAGCAGCTCGCCGGCGATCTCGCCGGCGAGCGCGCTCACGTCGACGCGCTCGCGGGAAAGGTCGCGGCGCGCCAGCCGCGAGAGGCCCAGCAGATCGTCGATGAGGCGGCCCATGCGCTGCGCGGCCTCGCGCACGCGCTCCAGATGGCGCACGTCCTCGGGTGCGAGGGCGGCGGCGGCATCCTCCATGACCATGGCGCTGAAGCCGTCGATGGCGCGCAGCGGGGCGCGCAGGTCGTGGGACGCCGAGTAGGCGAACGCCTCGAGCTCCTTGGTGACGGCCGCGAGCTGCGCCGTGCGTGAGTCTACGCGCTCCTCGAGCTCGGCGTTGAGGCGGCGAACCTCCTCCTCTGCCAGCCTGCGCGCCGTGATGTCGGTGAAGGTCACGAACGAGGAGGGCGTCTCGCCGGCGGCGCGCTCCAGCCGGCTGTCGAGGTGTGCCCAGAAGTGGCCGGTTTCTGCGTCACCGCGAGCAGCGCCGCCGACGCGTTGCAGGCGCAGCTCATAGGTCTGCGGCTCCGCCGTCTTCTGGAGCCTGCGCTGGTGCACGTAGTAAGCGTCCCGGTCGGGCGTGAAGACGAAGGCGCTGAACGGCTGTCCAACGAGCAGTTGGCGCTCCACGTCCAGAAGGCGGGCGGCGGTCAGGTTGGCGTCGCCGACGATGCCGTTGTTGCTGACGGTGAGGTAGCCCGCAGGCGCCAGGTCGAAGAGCTCGAAGTACTTCTCGCGCTGCTCCTCCAGCTCGAGCTGCGCGCGGCGCAGCTCCTCGTTCTGCATCTCGAGCTCGATCTGGTGGACGCGTAGCTCGTGCACGGCCGCGACGAGCTCCTCGGGCGCAGGCAAAGAGGGCGAGGCGGCGGCGGCGGCGGCGGCGGCGGCGGCGGCGGAGAGCCCTTCGAGGCGCTCCTCGGCCTGCCGGCGCAGCTCGTCGGCTTCGCGCTGCCGCCGCGGCTCGTCGTCCCCGCCCGGCTGCCGCAGGTCGTCGGCGGCGCGCGGCCGGCGCAAATCGTCGGCGCCGCGCGGCGCTGCTTTCTTCTTGCGCGGTCGTCGCGAGTCGGCCATCAGGCGCCGCCCGCAACTGCGCCGCCGCGCCTGGCGGAGTAGAGCGCCTCGTCGGAGCTCACGTGCTTCTCCTGCGCCTGCGTGACGGCCACGATGGTGACGTCGTCCCGCTGGCGACGGTGATCGCGGAACAAGACGCCGGCGATCAGCGACGGATGTCGGTTCAGCAAGCCGAAGTGGCTGTCCAGGTCCCAATGGCTGGCCAGGCCATCGGAGTGCATCAGGAGCAGACCGTCGGGCGGCCAAGGGTAGGTGTACTCGTGGGTCTTCCGCGTGCCCGTGCCGGCTGTGCCGTCTGTCGTGACGAGGTTACGCACGGTCTCCCCTCCGTAGATCCGACCCGCGATGTTGCCAAGCCCAGCATAATTGACGACGCCTTGCTGCGGAACTATCTCGGCGATGGCGACGGCTGCCCCGCGCGTGGGGCGCAGCGCTGCGTCGAGCACCGTAACGAGCTCGGCGACGCCGCGCTCGGGGTGGGCGCGGAAGGTGCGCATCGCCTGAGCGGCGGCGGCGCCGGCGGCGGGGCCGTGGCCCAGGCCGTCCGCGACCATGACCAGCGAGCGCTCGGCGGCCTGGTGGACCGCCCAGGCGTCGCCGCAGGCCTCCTCGCCGTCCACCGGCAGGCAGACCGCGCCGACGGTGAGGGGGCGTAGCGGGAGCGTGGGCTGCGGCGCCTGCGCCCAGATGCGGCTGAGGACCGCCGTGCCCGCGCCGGGCGGCGCGTAGATGTCGAACACGGAAGAGAGCCGGCGCACCGCGCCCAGCCCCGTGCCGAGGCTGCCGGCGGTCGACTCGCCGTCGCGCAGGCTCAGGCCGATGTTGCGGATGCCCGGCCCCCGGTCAAGGGCGAGAAGCTCGATGCCGGGCACCTCGGGCTGCTCCACCAGCCGCACGACAAGCACGCCGCCTCCGGCGTGCTTGACCAGGTTGGAGGCCAGCTCTCTGGCGACGATCGAGACGTAGCCGGTCGCGGTCTCGCTGAGGCCGGCGTTGCGGCTGAGCGCCGCGGCGAGGCGCTGTGCTGCGCCGACGCCGCTCGCTTCATCGACGCGCAGGCTGAGCGGATTCCTCATCGCCAGCGCGTGATGGTCACGACGGTCCCCTGGCCGGGGCTCGAGGCAATCGTGAACTCGTTCACCAGCCGTCGGGATCCGCCCAGGCCCATGCCGAGGCCGGTCCCTGTGCTGTAGCCGTCGGTCTGGGCAAGCTCGAGGTCGGGGATGCCCGGACCGCGGTCGGTGAAGGTGATCCGCAGGCCGGCGCGCGCGCCCTCGAGCAGTTGCTCGAGGAGGACGACTCCGCCGCCGCCGTAGTCGACGGCGTTGCGCGCGAGCTCGCTGGCGGCGGTCACCATCTTGGTCTGGTCCACCAGACTGAAGCCCTCCCGGATCATCCAGGCGCGGACGGTCTGGCGGGCACGCACGATGTCCTCCGATTGTGCGAGCACCAGCTCCTCAGTCCGCTTGACGTTCACGAAAGGCTCCTCCGGTGGAGGCGTCGATCAACGAGCCGAGCAGCTCCATGCCGACCTCCACGTTGAGCGCGGTGCGCAACGTACCCAGTGACAGCCCGAGCTCCACGAGAGTGATCGCCACCGCGGGCCGCATGCCGACGACCACCGTCTCGGCGCCAAGTACTCGGGTCATCGCGGCGATGCTGCCGAGCACGCGGCCGATGAAGGAATCGACCATCTCGAGGGCCGAGATGTCGATCATCACGCCGCGGGCGTGGTGCTTCACGACCTGCTCGGTGATGTGGTTCTGCAGACTCATCGCCAGGCGATCGTGCATGTCGACCTGGATGGAGATCAGGAGGCAGTCGCCCACCTTGAGGATGGGGATCGTTTCCATGCCGTTTCCCTATGAGCGCGATTGCGCTTGCGACACGTGCAGGTTGCTCAGCCTGAAGGCGTGCGCCAGAGCGTCGGCCAGCGACGCCGTGGTCACCACGCCCTCGAAGCTCACGCCGAGGTGGACCATGGTCTGGGCGATCTGCGGGCGGATGCCGCTGATGATGCACTGCGCGCCCATAAGCCGGGCTGCAGCGACGGTCTTCATCAAGTTCTGGGCCACCATGGTGTCGACCGCCGGCACGCCGGTGATGTCGATGATCGCGACGCCACTGCTCCGGTCGACGATGCTCTGCAGCAGGATCTCCATGATCACCTGCGTGCGTTCGCTGTCGAGGGTGCCGATGAGCGGCAACGCCAGGATGCCCTCCCAGAGCTGCACCACGGGCGTGGACAGCTCGAGCATCTCCGCCTGCTGCCGGCGGATGATGTCTTCGCGGCTGGTCAAGAAGATCTCGGTGGTGTACAGACCGAGCTTGTCGACGAGGACGTTGAACGTCCAGACCTCGCTGAGGAGCACCGCTTCGTCCTTGAGCTTCGCCTGCAACAGCGCGAACGCCGGCTGCTTGAGCGAGAACACGAACGTGGCGGTCTCGGTGGGGGTGAAGCCCTGCACGGCCCGAGAGCGCGAGATGCCGGCCAGGTACTCGCGCGAGGGCGCCCACGGCTCCGCGGAGATGTCGGCCGCAGCCCCTTCGTCCGCAGCGGCGAGCAGGAGGTCGAGAAACTCGGCCGACTCCCGCCGCAGCTCGCTGTCGACCATCAGGTCTGGGCGCGCGGAGATCACCGCCTTCTGCTCGCGCAGCCAGTGCTCGAGGAAGGCGTCCTTATCCTCGGCGAGCACCTTCGCCCACTTGCCTGCAGATGGTGTGGTCATCGCTGTCTCCCCGGTCGGTGTCTCGCGGATCCTCGTTCGGCGCGGTCTTCTTCTTGCGGCGGGCGTTGGGCGGCGGCCATCAGGCGCCCGCGCCCATGTCGGTGACCGTGAGCAGCATGAGGCGCCCCTTCTCGGGAGCCTGGATGAGCTCGCGGGCGTTGAGCGTCACGGTGCTGGGCCCCCGCGCTCCGCCGGCAAGGCTCAGCTTGTAGTCACCGAGCGTCCTCTTCTCGGGCAGCACCGTACGCAGGATCTCGAGCAGGGCGGGATCGTGCCAGGCGCCGTCGTCGATCTCTTGCACGTGGCGGCCGAGGACCGCGTCCGGCGCCTGCTTGAAGATCGCCAGGAAGGACCTGTTGACGGTCACCACCGCCAGCTCTCCGTCGAGCACGAGCTGCGGCTCGCGGATGGTGTCGAGGATGCTTTGCGCGAACTCGCCGGCCTCGGCGGCAGTTCTGGCCAGCCCGTCAAGCTCGGCCTGCAGGCGTCGTTGCTCGGTGACTTCGACAAACGTGAGCACCGCGCCCTCGATCACGTTCTCGAGGGTGCGGTAGGGCTGCACGCGCATGAGATAGATGCGCCCGCCGGAGGTCTCGACCTGAGATTCAACGGTGGCCAGGGTGTCGAGCACCTCGGTCGCGGCGCCCACCACGTCGGTGTTGCCTACAAGGCGCGGGGTGATGTCGGCGAGAGGGCGTCCGATATCGGTCGGGATGAGGTTCATGATCTCGGTGACCGCCGGGGTGAAGCGCTGGATGGCGAGCTTCCGATCGACGAAGAGCGTGCCGATGCCGGTGCCGGCGAGCATGTTGTTCATGTCGTTGTTGGCGCGGGAGAGCTCCTCGATCTTCTGCTGCAGCTCGCTGTTGACGGTCACGAGCTCCTCGTTGACCGACTGCAGCTCCTCCCGGGAGGTCTCGAGCTCCTCGTTGGTGGACTGCAGCTCCTCGTTGGAGGACTGCATCTCCTCGTTGGTCGACTTAAGCTCTTCGTTCGAGGTCTCGAGCTCCTCGACGGTGGTGCGCAGGTACTCCTCCTTGGCCGAGAGCTCGCGGTCCAGATCGGCGATGCGCTGCTCGCGGTCGGCGACGGGCTCCGCGGTGCTCGCCGGCACGAGGCCGTCGGCGTCGACGGGCACGTCTTCGAAGAGGACCAGCAACACGCCCTTGACGGCGTCTGGTCCGGCCATGGGCTCGATGATCAGATTGACGAATGACACGTTGCCGTCGCTCTTGACGCGCAGGCGCTCGTAGCGCACCGCCTCTTTCTGCGCGAGGACCTTGCGCACGCCGGCGGTGATCTCGAGGCGCAGGCCCTCGCGGGCCATCTTGAAGAGGCTGCCGCTGGGCTCGCCGGCCGCAGGCTCGAGGTAGCGCCCGGTGTGGCCGTGGATGTACAGCACGTCGCCCTCGGCGTTGATGACCACGCAGGCCGGGGCGTGTTTGTCGAGCAGCACCTTCTCGGCGAGGTCGCGCACGCGCACGCGCATGGGCACCGCGGGTGTCCTTGCGCTCCGGGCGTCCGCGGCGGCGCCGGGCAGAGGCATCGTCGAGGTCAGGAGCTGCCGCGGGGTAACCGTGCTCCGGCGTTTGAACAGCTTCCACTTCTTGTCGATCGCGGCGAAGAGGTCGGCGGCGTCGCCGATGGTCTCGGAGCTGCCGAGAAACAGGTAGCCGCCCGGGTTGATCGCGTAGTGAAACAGCGGCATGAGCCTCTGCTGCAGAACGCCGTCCATGTAAATGAGCAGGTTGCGGCAGCTAATGAGGTCGACTCTCGAGAAGGGCGGGTCTTTGGTGACGTCTTGCTTCGCGAACACCAGGCAGTCCCGCACGCTCTTGGTGACGCGGTAGGTGTCGCCGTCCTGCACGAAGAAGCGCGCCAGGCGTTCGGGCGACACGTCGGCCATGATGCTTGCGGGGTACACGCCGGCGCGCGCGCGCTCGATGGCCTCGGCGTCGATGTCGGTGGCAAACACCTGGGCCGTCACGTTGCGCTTGACGCTGCCCGCCTGCTCCTTCAGGAGCATGGCGATCGAGTAGGCCTCCTCGCCCGTAGAGCAGCCCGGCACCCACACGCGCACCGGGTCGCCGGGGGCGTGGCCGGCGACCAGTCCGGGCAGCGCCTCGGCGGCCAGAGCCTCAAAGGCGGGCGCGTCGCGGAAGAAGTTGGTGACGCCGATGAGCAGCTCGCGGAACAGCGTCTCGACCTCAAGGGTGTCACGCTTCAGGAGGGCGAGGTAGTCCTGCATGCGGTCGATCCTGGTGACGGCCATGCGGCGTTCGACGCGCCGGCGCAGAGTGTTGGCTTTGTAGTGCGTGAAGTCGTGCCCGCTGCGGTCGCGCAGCAGGTGCAGCACCAGAGGCAGCAAGTCGTCGCCCCCCGGTGGCACGGCACGGGCGGGCTGCGGCGCGCGACCGAAGGCGCGGCTCACGTAGCCGAGAAGCTGCTCGGGCATGTCGGCCGGCGCCAGCACGTAGTCGACGAGGCCGGTGGCGATGGCGCTGCGCGGCATGCCGTCGTAGGCCGCCGT
>CAIOZS010000259.1 GCA_903862845.1 uncultured Thermoleophilia bacterium | reverse complement strand
GAGGCTGAGGAAGTCGCCGAACGGCCCGACCCCGGCGATGTCCTCCACTGCCAGGGTCTCGTCGTCCACCGGGATCCCGTTCACGACGTGCTTGATCATGCGTGCGATCTCGTTGTCCATCACGAGCTGCCCGCAATCGAAAGTGACGCCCGACTCGATCATCCCCGCGCCGTAGATCAGGTTGGCCCCTGCCAACGCTGCCATGAGTCCGGTGAGGGTCTTCTCGTGCCCTACCTGGGCGTCACCGAGCTTGGAATCCGTCTACAAGCCGGCCACAAAGCTGGGGATCAGGTAGCGCCGCGCCATCTGCGCCACCGCGGCGCTGATCACGGCGATCTCGGGCGAGCCGACGGAGGCGGCCGCGAGCTTGAGGTCCATGGCCGTCGTCGAGCTGCCGTACATCACGGGGCAGCCGCGCTCGGTGAGCTGCGCGAGCGTGATGCCGCTGAGCACCTCGGCGTTGTGCGTGACCAGCGTGCCGGCCAGCGTGACCGGGCTTGAGCCGCCGGCCATGGCCATGCTCAGGATGTTGTCGGGGATCCACCAGCGCGACGACTCGATGATCACTTCGGTCGCGTCGCGCGGCAGCTTGAGCGGGCTCACGGGGCAGACCCCGCTGTACAGGATCGGCCGCTCGCGCAGCTCGTCGTCGCCGCCGACGATCTCGGCGGCCATGCGGAAGATCGCCTTGCACTCCATGCCCGAGAGGGGGCCGATGCCGATCGGCTTCGTCGTGTTCAGGAGCTGCATCTCGCTGTTGTGCACGGCCGCCGTCGCCGGCGGCACATCCTTGGCGCCCACGGCGATCTCGTGGGTATCGAGCTCGCTGAGATAGTCGTTGAGGCGGGCGATGTCGGCGATGTCCTGCTTCGTGGAATCGCGGAGCTCGCCGGTCTCCACGTCGATCACGCGGATGCCCTCGCTGAAGTTGGTGAAGGCCACGCGACCCGGCTCCACGACGAAGTCGTTCTTCGGGTCGCGGCCGTACAGCACGTACCTGCTCGGCGCCGAACGGATGGCGTCCTCCACCACGTGCGGCGGGATCTTCACGAGGCGCGTCTCGCGGTCGATGCGGCAGCCGCCGTCCTTGAAGATGTCGAGCGCCTCGTCGTCTTCGACGAACACGCCGGTGCGCTCGAGAATCTCGAGGGTAGCGAGGTGGACGTCGTCGAGCTCGGACTCGGTGAAGACGTTGACGCTCAAGCCGCGACGGCGGTCGCCGCCGGCGTGCAGGTTGCGTTTCACGCTGTCCCTCCTGTTCTGCGCGCGCGGTCGCGCGCCATCATGCCCTCGCCCGGGCGCCGAGCCCGGCGTGCGTCGCGAAGCGGGCGACTGAGTTGATGCGCACGTCCAGCACCTCGGCGATGCGGAACTTGGCCTCCATCGCGCCCGCATGCGTGGGGTACGTGAGCTCCTGCACGGGGATGCGGCCGAGGCCGAGGTCGCGGCGCACGTCGTGCATGGCGATGGGGTCGGCGAGGTCGGCGACGCTCACGCCGAGCTTGCCGGCGACGTAGCTCTTGGCTTCTTTGAGGCGCATGCCCCGGGTCATCTGCATGCGGCCCACCAGATCTCCGGCGGTCCGCATCCCTCCCATGCCCGAAGCCAGCGCGTGGCTGCACGCCATGCCCAGCGGGTCGCCGACGCCTACCTACAAGCCGTCGACCTTGAGGATATCGACGAGCGCCCGCGAGACCCGCGACACGGCGTCGACCGGGGGGTAGGGGCTCATCGGCACGCCGCCGACGCCCATGCCCACGTTGGGGTGGATGGGGATCTCGGCCTCCTCCATGCAGGGCTTGATGAGCGCGCAGGCGCGGGCCACGTTCCAGGCGACCGACTTCGTCGTGTTGACGTTGACGGCCGGGCCGAAGATCGTGACCCCGGCCTCCTGGGCGACCTTCATCTGGTCCTTGGGCCACATCCCGGCGAGCCGCTTGCCGTGGTAGGTGAGCTCGCCGTGCATCCCGAGCGTGCACTCGCCGGCCATGCCCAGCTCGATGCCGCAGTCGGGGTACTTGCCTTTGATCTGCTCGATGGCCGTAAGCGCCGCCAGAAGGTCGGCGTCGCCGGCGGCCCCGGCCGTGTCGAAGTCGAGGCCGTCGGCGCCGGCCTCCCACATGCCGTCGGCCACGTAGACCATGTCGGCGACGGCGTGCTCGACGGCCGCCATCTGTGCCTCGCGGGCCTCGTCGATGCGCCCCAGCGGCATGAGCTCCGACCAGTTGGGTATGGGGCCGTCGGGCATGGAGTAGCGGCCCAGGTCGGGCATCGCCCCGTACTGGAGCGGGGCGATGAGGTTGAGCTGGGCCGTCTTCATCCACTGCGCCTCCCACGGGAGGATCGTCTTGATCGCCTTGTAGGAGTAGTCGATGCCGAACAGCTCGAGCATGTCGGCGCCGCGGTGGCTCTGGTAGCTGTAGAGCTCGTCGACGCGGGTGCCGGAGTCGAGGTTGCCCGAGCCGTCGAAGCTGAGCACGACTTCGTCGCCCATGTCGACGGCGCTGAACTTGGCCTCCGAGGCGAAGGTGTCGACGAGGTGGTCGATCTCGGCGTCGGTGAGCGGCGTCGCCTTGGCTCGCCGCGCTCCGAGCTCCGAGCCCGCGACCAGGTCGGCGCGGATCTCGCTGGGCGTCATCTCGACGAGGCCGCCGTCGCCCAGCCGCGTGCGGACTCTGCGCTCCACTCGGCACCCCCAGATTGTCTTCACAGAGCATTAGTTAGTTGCATAACTAACTGATGTGGTAGACTAGCAGACGGCGAGGGCGTGTCAAGTGGCAGGGCGAGCGGAGAGGCCGCAGGCAATGGCGAGATACGAGCTACCGATCAGCGACCCGACGCCGGACCTCTCGCCGACGGCGGCGCGCATCCTCGAGGCCGCCAAGCGCGTCCTCGCCGCCGACGGCTTTCGCGCCCTGACCTTCGAGAAGATCGCCGCGGAGGCCGGCGAGAACCCGGCCTTGATTCGCTATCACTTCGGCAGCAAGGCCGGCCTCATCACGACGCTCATCGACTCGGTCATGTATCTGGAGAGCGTCGAGCTCATCGAGCAGCTCACGAGCGTGCCGCCCGGCGACGAGCGGCGCCGGGCCCTGTTTCGCCTCCACGAGCGGTACGCCCGCGACACGGCTTCGTACCAGATGTTCTACGAGATCGTCCCGCACATCATGCGCGACGAGGATCTGCGGCCGCACCTGCGCGACCTCTTCGACTGGTACCGCAAGCTGGACGCCTGGGCGCTCGGTGCCGGTGAGGGCGTGCAGCCGCCCAAGCAGCTCGAGCCGCTGGCCCTTCTCACCGTGGCGCTCGCCGATGGGGTCGCGCTGCAGGTGCAGGCCGACCCCGACCTCGACATCGGCCCCGCCTTCGACATCTGGCGGACGCTCGTCTTCGGGTACCTCGCGGCCGGCGGGGCGTCGCCGTCCGGCGACGCCTGACCGGCCTCAGCAGTCCGCGGCTCGGCCTCAGCCCCGCAGCTCGGCCTCAGCCCCGCAGCTCGGCGTCGGCCGCCGCGACGATGCGCCGCAGCTCCGCCTGTTTGTCCTCGCTCAGGGGCTCCGGCACGTAGCCTTCGAGGATCGCGACGCCGCGCTCCCGCGCGACCTCCACGGGGTCGCGGTAGTGCACGCCGTCGGCGCCGATCTCCTGCGCGATCGAGCGCTCCACGGTGTCCTTCATGTGCCGCCGGGTGTGCGCCTGCGCCAGGAAGTGCCCGCCGGGTCCCACCGCGTCGATGACGTCGAGCGCCAGTTCCTCCTCGTTCAGCTCGAGGTCGCGGAAGGCGTTGGCCGCCCGGTGGTAGAGGTCGTCGTCGAGCAGCATGTGCTCGGGCGTGAAGAGCTGGTAGCGGTTGGTGAGCCCGATGGTGGTCATGAGCTCCGAGCCCACGAGGCCGGCGAGCATCACCGTGTGGGCCGTCTCGGCGGCCGCCAGCCAGGTGCCCGGGAGGTCGTCGTCGGTGCCGGCGTAGCCCGTCATGGACGGCAGACCGAAGTGGTGCACGAGCTCGCTCGGCAGGAAGAGGCCGCGGTGGTTGAGCGGAGCCGTCACCAGCGCGGCAGTGCGCGGGTCGGCGTGCACCGGCAGCGGGAAGAGGATGACGGGCGCGCCGGGGTGCGCGAGCTGCACCAGCACGGTGGCGCTGATCAGCTCGGCGAATCCCATCACGACGGCGCCGGCCTTGGTGGCGGGCGCCGTCGTCCCGTAGGTCGGCATGGTGACGAAGCACACGGGCACGCCGGCCGCGGCGAACACGAGCGCCGCCTCGATGCCATCCTTGTCGTTGACCAGCGGCTGCACGGTGCCGATGAGGTCGCTCAACGGGGGGCGGCGGCGAAGCTGCTCCGCCCCGCCCGCGATCACCGTCGCCATCTCCACCGCGTAGCGCGCCTCACGCTCGCCCTGCACCATGCCCTGCAGGTGCTTGGCCGTGTTGTTCCAGGCCGCGTCCAGTTCGTGCAGGGTGTGCGTGTCGCCGCAGTCGGCGGCCGCCACGTTGGGCCACCAGAACTGCACGGAGCCGAGGTAGTCGACCAGGCGCGTGATCGCCGCGAGGTCGTCCTTGGTGGGCGGACGGCGCACGCCGGTCCGCCAGTCGATCACTTCGGTGCCGCAGCCGTTCGTGGTGTTGTAGGTCTCGCCGCTCGCCAGATCGAGGTCGAGGGTGCCGTCCCGCGAGCCCAGCCAGAAGTTGCGCGGGGCGCTCGCCAGGGCGCGCGCCACGAGGTCGGGTGCGAAGCGCACGACGCCGGACGCGCGGTCCACGTGCGCCCCGTGCTCCTCAAGGATGGCGCGCGCTTTCGGCGAGCCGAAACGCACGCCGGTGCGCTCGAGGACAAAGAGGACGGCGTCCCGGTAGCGGTCGAGCCGGGCGGCGTCGTAGAACGTCACCGGGAAGTCCGCGCCCAGCGGCAGCAGCGGCTGCCGGCGGCTCAGGTCGAGCGAAT
>CAIOZS010000258.1 GCA_903862845.1 uncultured Thermoleophilia bacterium | reverse complement strand
AGAGCTCACCTTCGCCGTCAACGTGCTCACCCCGTTCGTCCTCTCGTGGGAGCTGCTGCCGCTGCTGGACGCGGCCGCGCCGTCGCGCATCGTCAACCTGAGCTCGGCGTCGCACTGGACGGGCGAGATGCACTGGGACGATCTGCAGTTCGCCGACGACTACGACGGCATCGCCGCCTACGACCAGTCCAAGCTCGCTGTGAACCTTCTCACCTTCGAGCTGGCGCGCCGCCTCGAAGGCAGCGGCGTCACCGTCGTGTGTCTCGACCCCGGCGACGTCGACACGGAGATGCTCCGCACCGGCTGGCCCGACTTGACGGGCGTCGATGTCGCCGCGGGTGCGGCCACGAGCGTGTTCCTGGCGTCGTCGCCGGAGCTCGCGCGCGTCTCCGGCGTCTACTACGAGGAGGGACGCAAGACCAAGCCTCTGGAGGCGAGCCTCGACCGTGCGGCGCAGGCGCGCCTCTGGCGCATCCTCGAGGCGCCGACGGTCCCGGAGTGACCAGGCTCACGGCGGGTATACCCTGACAGACGCATCAGTCCGCGAGCCCCAGAGGTCACCGCCCATGAGAGCACCACCCGTCACCATCTACTCGCTCACCACGTGTGGCTGGAGCCGCAAGGCCAAGGCGTACTTCAAGGAACGCGGCGTGGATTTCCACGCCATCGAGTACGATATGGCCGGCCCGGAGCTGCAGCAGAAGATCTCCGCCGAGATGCGTCAGAACGGGGCCGAAGGGTTCCCTTACGTCAAGATCGGCGGGCACATCGTGAAAGGCTACGACCCGGCGCGTTACGAGCAGCTTCTCAAGCCCGCCTGACCCATTTGCGACGGAGGACCTCGATGACCGAGCAGACCAAGTCCGTGGAGCTGTACACCCTGAGCACCTGCCCCTGGTCCAGAAAGGCCTTGGCCTTTCTGGACGGCAAGGCTGTGGACTACTCGTACATCGACTACGACCTCGCCGACGAAGTGGTCCAGGGGCGCATCCAGAAGGAGATGCTGGCGCGTCACGCCGGCGCCTTCCCGTTCGCCAAGATCGGCGATGACTTCATCGTGGGGTACAACCCGGACGCCTTCACGCGTCTGCTCGGGCTGGAGTGAGGGGGGAGCGGCCTCCCGGCGCGATGCGCGGAGGACGAAGGTCTGGTCGGGGTGGGCGGATTTGAACCGCCGACCTCTCGGTCCCGAACCGAGCGCTCTACCAAGCTGAGCCACACCCCGACGCGGAGACGGATTCTACCGGATGACGCGCGGGCACGCTACCATCGGCGCGCGCGCGAAGCCCTGACGGGCCGCGCCTCCCGGCGCCACCCGTGCTTCGCCCGCCGCGCCGCCGCGCGCCGCGTGCGCCCGGCGTTCAGCAAAGGTCGTCGACGGCCGCGTCCGGGGGCAGGCCGGCAGTGACCGGCTCCGCCGGCGTGTGCCCGGCGCGCCGCGCCTGCGCGGCCCGCATAGCTTCGAGTGCGGCCGGGAAGGGCTGCAAGGCACGCTCGAAGATCCCCAGGCTGAAGGCGATCACGAGGCCGTAGTTGGTGATCGGCACGCCCTGCTGACGGCAGCGCAGGATGCGCCCCAGCATGGCGCGGCGGTTGAAGGTGCAGGCGCCGCAGTGGATCACGAGGTCCCAGGGCGAGAGGTCCTCCGGGAAGTCGTGGCCCTGCACGTGCTCGATGTTGAGCTTGCCGCCCACGTACTGCGTGAGCCAGCGCGGGATCTTGATGCGGCCGATGTCCTCGGCGATGGGGTGGTGGCTGCAGGCCTCGGCGATGAGGATGTGGGCGCCGCTCCTCAGGTCGTCCACCGCGAGCGTGCCTTCGACCTGACTGGTGAGGTCGCCTTTGAACCTGCTGAAGAGGATGCTGAAGCTCGTCAGCGGTACGTCCGGCGGCGTGTCGGCGGCCACCTTGAGGAAGGCCTGGGAGTCGGTGACGACCAGCTTGGGTGGCCGCTTGAGCCGGTCGATGGCGTTCTTCAGCTCGCGCTCCTTGACGACCAGCGCCATGGCGTCGCTGTCCATGAGGTCGCGGATGCTCTGCACCTGCGGCAGGATCAGGCGGCCGCGCGGCGCCTCCTTGTCGATGGGCACGACGAGCACCGCGAGGTCGCCGGAGCTCACGAGGTCGCCGAGGATCGTGGGATTGTCGATGAAATCGGGCGGCGCCGCGTCGAGCAGTGCCTGGCGGAAGTCGAGCACGCCGCGGCCTTCGCGGGCGGCGGTGAGCACAGGCGTGACGGCGAGGTCCTGAAGGCGCCTCACGGGCGCCGGCTTGCTCACGAGGTCGGCCTTGTTGAAGACGACCACGACCGGCGTCTTGCGCTCCTGGAGCTCGTCGAGGATGCCGTCTTCGTACTCGCCCCAGCTACCCGCCTCGGTGACGAGCACGCCGAGGTCGGTGCGCTCGAACACCTGCGTGGTCTTCTGCGCCCGCAGCTCGCCGAGCACGCCGACGTCGTCGATGCCGGCGGTGTCGATGAACAGCACGGGGCCCAGCGGCAGCAGCTCCATCGGTTTCTCCACCGGGTCGGTGGTGGTGCCGGCGAAGTCGCTGACGATGCTCACGTCCTGCCGCGTGATGGCGTTCAGCAGGCTGCTCTTGCCGACGTTGCGGCGGCCGAAGATGCCGATGTGCAGGCGCATGCCGCGCGGCGCGTCCATCATGCCCATGCCGGCATCCCTCAGTCCTCCACGGGGCGGCCCAGCGGCTGCGGCGTGCCGAGGCGGCAGACGGCCTCGGCCGAGAGCAGCTCCTCGTACTGGGCCGCAGTCAGGAGCCCCCTGGCGACGACGACGTCGCGGATCGTCGCGCCCTCCTCTTGGGCGGCGCGCACGACGTCGCAGGCCGCTTCGTAGCCGATCTCGGGCACCAGGGCGGTGGCGGCGGCGCTGGAAGCCCGCACGTGCGCCGCACACCGCTCCTCGTCGGCCTCGAGGCCCTCGACGCAGAAGCGGCGCAGGATCTCGTCGGCGCGCGCGAGCAGCGAGAGGCTCTGCAGCAGGCAATCGGCGACGAGCGGCAGAAAAGCGTTGAGCTCGAGGCTGCCGAGGCCGGCGGCGATGGCGATCGTGGCGTCGTAGCCCGCCACGAGCAGAGCCACCTGGCTCACTGCTTCGGGGATCACGGGGTTGACCTTGCCGGGCATGATGCTCGAGCCGGCCTGCCGCCGGGGCAGGCGGATCTCGCCAAGCCCGGCCTCCGGCCCCGAGCTCATCAGGCGCAGGTCGCCGCAGATCTTGAGCAGCGTCATGGCGTGCGCTTTGAGGATGCCCGAGACCTCGACGAACACGTCCGCGTTCTGGGTCGCCTCGGTGAGGTTCTCGGCGCGCGCGAAGCCGATGCTCGTGATCTCGCGCAGGGCGTCGACAACGCGAAAGATGTACTGCCGCGGCGCCGCAAAGCCGGTGCCGATGGCCGTGCCGCCGAGGTTCACGACGCGCAGGCGCTCCTCGCACTTGTAGATGCGCCAGCGGTCGCGGCTGAGGGCTTCGGCGTAGGCGCCCATCTCGCGGCCCAGCGTGGTGAGCACCGCATCCTGGTACTGGGTGCGGCCGACCTTGACCACGTGCGCGAAGGCCTGTTCCTTCTGCTGGAAGGCCTCCTGCAGGGTCACGACCTGCTCCTCGAGCCGCTGCAGCAGCGTGATCGCCGCGAGGCGCAGGGCGGTGGGGAAGGTATCGTTGGTGCTCTGGTGCAGGTTGACGTCGTCGAGCGGCGAGACGCGCGCGTAGGTGCCGGGCGGCTCGCCGAGGATCTGCAGGGCGCGGTTGGCCAGCACCTCGTTCACGTTCATGTTGGTGCTGGTGCCGGCGCCGCCCTGCAGGCGGTCGACGACGATCTCTGCCGCGAGCTCGCCGGCGGCGAGCTCGCGGCAGGCGCGCTCGATGGCGTCCGCTTTGGCTTCGCCTTCGGGGCCGGCCCACGCGCCGAGCGCGCGGTTGGTGCGCGCGCAGGCGAGCTTGACCGTGCCGAAGGCACGCGCCAGCTCGCCGTGCACCGGCTCGCCGGCCAGCGGGAAGTTCTCGAGGGCGCGCTCGGTGTGGGCGCCGTGCAGGCCTGCGGCCGGCACGGCCACCTCGCCGAGCAGGTCACGCTCGATGCGCGTCTCGTCGCTCAGTGGCCGAACACCATCTTCTGGACCTGCACGCCCTCGACCTCGCTCAGCTTGGCCATCATCGCCGCGGCCTCGTCGGCGCTGCCGAAGAGCTCGATGAGCACCACGCCGCTCGGCGAGCACACATTGGCGTCCACGTCGTGCAGGCCGATGCGCGTCTTGATGTTGCAGCCGTATTCGGTAAAGACCTTCTGCACGTCAGCCGCGTTCTTCAGCCGGT
>CAIOZS010000257.1 GCA_903862845.1 uncultured Thermoleophilia bacterium | reverse complement strand
CTTCGGTCCCACCAAGGACTGGGAGTGCTACTGCGGCAAGTACAAGCGCGTGCGCTACAAGGGCATCATCTGCGAGCGCTGCGGCGTCGAGGTCACCCGCGCCAAGGTGCGCCGCGAGCGCATGGGCCACATCAAGCTCGCAGCCCCGGTGAGCCACATCTGGTTCTTCAAGGGCGTGCCGTCGCGCATGGGCTACCTGCTCGACATCGCCCCCAAGGAGCTCGAGAAGGTGCTCTACTTCGGCGGCAGCTACGTCATCATCTCGGTCGACGCCGAGCGCCGCGACAACGATCTCATGATGCTGCAAGACAAGATCGACGAGATCAAGGGGCGCTACGACGCCTACGCCGAGAAGCGCTCGCAGGCCATCCGCGACATGCACGACGAGCTCATCTCGATCGTCGACGGGGAGCGCGAGGCCGACGACTTCCACGTCGACAGCGACCCCGAGGACGAGTTCGGGTACTTCAACTACTTCGACATCTTCGAGTCCTACCGGCGCATCGCCGTCAACGCCTCTTCTCTGGGTCCGGACGAGCTGAAACTGCAGCGCACCAAGGCCGACAAGCTGCGCGACGACTACATCGACCGCGGCTTCAAGAACGTGGAGCACGCCAAAGACCAGATCGACAAAGCCTGGGATCAGTTCAAGACGATCGCCCCCCGCAACGTGGTCAACGACGAGGCTCTGTACCAGCAGATGGAGCGCATGTTCGGGCGCGAGCCCGGCTACGAGCCGGAGAGCTTCGGCGTGTACTTCACCGGCGGCACCGGCGCCGAGTCCGTGCGCGAGCTGCTGCGGCGCGTCGACCTCGAGTCCGAGGCGGCCGAGCTGCGCGAGACCATCCAGACGGCCAAGGGTCAGCGCCAGGCGCGCGCCGTCAAGCGCCTCAAAGTCGTCTCTGCCTTCCTGCGCAGCGGCAATCACCCCGAGTGGATGATCCTCGACGTCATCCCCGTGATCCCGCCCGAGCTGCGCCCTATGGTGCAGCTTGACGGCGGGCGCTTCGCGACCAGCGATCTCAACGACCTCTACCGGCGCGTCATCAACAGGAACAACCGCCTCAAGCGGCTGCTCGACCTGCAGGCGCCGGACATCATCGTCAACAACGAGAAGCGCATGCTGCAGGAGGCCGTCGACGCGCTCTTCGACAACGGCCGCCGCGGGCGCGCCGTCACGGGCCCCGGCAACCGCCCGCTCAAGTCGCTCAGCGACATGCTCAAGGGCAAGCAGGGCCGCTTCCGTCAGAACCTCCTCGGCAAGCGCGTCGACTACTCGGGGCGCTCCGTCATCGTCGCCGGCCCGCACCTCAAGATGCACCAGTGCGGCCTGCCCAAGATGATGGCCCTCGAGCTCTTCAAGCCGTTCATCATGAGCCGCCTCGTCAACCGCAAGATGGTGCAGAACATCAAGGCGGCCAAGAAGATGGTCGAGTCGATGGTGCCCGAGGTCTGGGACATCCTCGAGGAGGTCATCACCGAGCATCCCGTGATGCTCAACCGCGCGCCCACGCTGCACCGCCTCGGCATCCAGGCCTTCGAG
>CAIOZS010000256.1 GCA_903862845.1 uncultured Thermoleophilia bacterium | reverse complement strand
TTCTGCACGTTGGCGTGGACGCGCGCGTGCGAGCCGCGGCCGTTGCGGAAGGGGCGCTGCCGGTCGTGGATCTCCGGCGGGCCGTCGAAGCTGACGAGCGGGCTGATCTGCTCCTCCGCGAGGTAGGCGATGATCTCGTCGGTGAGCAGGCTGGCGTTGGTGGTCATGCCGAACTTGACCTCCTTGCCGCATACCGCCGCCTGCTCCCTCGCGTACGCGACCACGCGCTGCAGCAGGAGGAAGTTCAGCAGGGGCTCGCCGCCGAAAAAGCTCACGTGGACCGTCTTCTCCTCGCCCGAGCTCTCGAGCAGCCAGTCGACGGCGGCCAGCGCCGTCGCCTCGCTCATCACCCCGCGCCCGCCGTACTCGCCGCCCTCGCCGTAGCAGTAGACGCAGCGCATGTTGCAGGTCTGCGTGAGGAAGAGGGCGAGGCTCGTCACCGGGAAGCCGGGCGGCGCGGCCGGGGCGTCGTCCTTCGCCTCGGCGCCTGCCGCATCGTCCATCGCTCCGGCGGCTCCCGCCTCGTCCATCGCTCCGGCGGCTCCCGCCTCGTCCTCCGCCTCCGCCACGAGCCCGCAGCCACGCAGCGCCTGCATGAGCCCGTCGGGCACGAGCGTGGAGAAGCCCGGCGTCAGGCGCGTGATCGCCGCCGCCAGGGCGGCGCTGACAGGCAGCGCCGCCATGTCCTGCACGAGGAAGAGGCAGTGCTCGCCGTCGCGCTCGAGGAGGCGGTGCTCCTTGAGGGCGACGTTGCCGTGATAGGTGCGGCCGTCGCGCGTGATCTCATAGGGTCCGAACATCAAGTGCCTCCAGGGGAAGGATTATCGTGAGCGAGAGCACTGGTGCACGTCGCGAGAACGCGGGAGGGTCGCCGCTCGAGGCGCGGCCCGCAGACCTCCTGATCCGCGGCCTCTGGTCGGCGGACGGCCACAGGTTCGCGCGCTGGCCGCCCGCCGGCCGCGAGCACATCCGCAGCGGCGCGGCGCGTCTGCGCACGGAACCGGCGCAGCAGGTCAGCCCGCACTGCGCCCATGTCAGGGGGCACGGCGGCGTCAAGGGCGCCGTCCGCTTCGCGCGCGCGGCCTGCGCACGGCTGCCTTTCGCGGCCCGCTTCGACATCCGCTCGTACCACGGGTCCATCGATCACCGCGTGCTTCTCGATCTGCTGGTCCAGGCCGGGGCCACCCTGGAGTCGCGCGCTCTCGTCGCCCAGTACCTCGCGCTTCCCGATGCGCGCCGCAGCGGCCGGGGCCTGGCGGCGGGCGGCTCGCTGTCGCCCTTGCCGGCGGCCCTCTATCTCACTCCTCTGGACAGCGCCATGGAGTCGTTGCAGCCCAAGGGCGTCCGCTACGTGCGGTTCATGGACGACTACGTCATCTGCGCCCCGACGCGGCACAAGCTGAGACACGCGATCCGCAGCATGCACGCCGTGCTGCGAGCGCTGCAGCTCACCGTTCATCCCGACAAACGCTTCATCGGCAGAACCACCAGGAAGTTCGATTTTCTGGGGTACCGCCTGCGGCCCGGACGTAAGCTCAGGCCCGCCGCGCAGTCCACCCACCGGCTCGTCCGGCGCGCCCGCCGGCTTCATGAGCAAGGGGCCGACGAAGACAGGCTCCGGCGGTACGTCCGGCGCTGGTCCCGCATGGCTGCACGGCGGCCTCCGCGGCTGGGTCAGCAGCACAGGGCGGTTCGCCCGGATCTGGATCATCGTGCCGAAACGGCTTCACCTCAGCGGCCGGCACGTGCGGGTCCGCCTGAAGGGCCTCGGACCACAGGGACCGGGCCGGCGTAGCCCTCGTAGGCCACCCCGCCGCCGGCTGCCGCAGGCAGCCGGTACTTGGGTTTGGCGTTCCCCGATCGCCCTGTCTACCCGCGTCTTGCCCTTCAACGTCCACTAACGGAGGTCTAACTTCAAAGCATATCCGATCGCCATATGAGGCATGGGTTTTGACCCATGTCGCACCATGCCGCGCCTGCAACCTGATCGAGCTCGGCGTCGCTCAGCCCAGCGGTCGGCGGCAGCGGGATCACCAGGGTGCGCACGTCTTTGGAATCGACGGCCACGTTCACGGTCACGCCCTCGGGGATCTCCACGCCCTCGGCCCTGAGCGTCGTCGCCGGGTCGGCCAGGAGCCGCGCCTTGAAGGCTTCGTCGTCCCAGCACCTGGTGATGACTCTCTGCAGCGGGTCCTCCTGGTCGTTCACGAGCTTCACTCCCTCCTGAACATGCGGCAGGACGACGCTGGTACGCCGCGGTCGCCAAGTGACTGATACCGCGTCGAACCACCTCGGGCAATAGAACGTTCATCCGGGCTTGGCCGACCATCGCGTCGGGGCTTGTGACGGGCACAGGAGCCGGCGAAAGCCGGCTCCGGCGGTACGTGCATTGCTGGCACGCCTGGCTGCACGGCGGGCTGAGCGGGCGCGTAGCCGCCAAGGGCGGCTGCACCAGGATCTGGGTCACCGTCCTCAAACGTCTGCATATCGTCGGCTACCGCGTACGCCCCGCCTGAGCGGCCTCCGGCTGGGGGACCGGGGCGGCGGAGGCCGTCAAGCCCCCAGCGCGCCCGAGAGGGCGGGAGGTATCAGCGCGCCCCGACCGTATCTGATTTCACCCGGGGGCATCAAGATCGTCGTATATGGAGTAGTAGTTATTGAAGTTTAGCCCCAATCCACCGATAAACCCCTCGCCCCCAACGACCCGGGAGATTTCCTCGTCCGACAGATTGGCTGGACGCGCGGGCAGGACGATGTGGCGAGTGCTCTCGGTGTCCGCGACCACCTTCAGGGTCTTGCCCTCCGGGACCTCAACGCCTGCGGCCTTGAGGACGGCCGCCGGATCCGCGATCAGTTGCTGTTTGAAGGCCTCGTCCTGCAATGCCTTGGCGATGACCTTGCCCATCGGATTCTGTTGCTCGTTCATGTGCTGTTCTCCTTTCGGCTTCTTACTGAGCTGAATGGCCCAGGACTTCTTCGATGTGACCAGCACCGGCTGCTATCCCGGCGAGCTCTTCGTCTCTCAGTTCAGCGGACGGAAGCGGCCAGATCAGCGGGGCGCGCACGTCCGCGGTAACGACGGCCACCTTGACGGTCGTGCCCTCAGGGACCTGCACACCTTCCGCCGCCAGCGTCGCCGCCGGGTCGGCGAGCAGCCGCTCCTTGAAGGCCTCGTCGTCCCAGCACTTGGTGATGACCTTCTGCAGCGGGTTGTCTTGCTCGGCGATGGTCGTCTCCTCTCGCATGGGGGCGCGTCGAACAACAGTACCTTGTCTCAAGTAGCCCCGGGCATGGAACATCCGCGTTGGTCGCCGTCATGGCGACGGCGAGACCGTCGACCGTGACGGCGTCGACGCGGTAGCCGGCGTCAGGCGTGAAGAGGCAGGTCGGCGTGGCCCCGTAGGCGACGCTCGTGACGCCCGCCGGGCTGACCCCGCCCTGCCCGCCGAGCACCTACGGCATGTTTGCGTAGCGCGGCAGCCGCCGCGGGCCGGGCGCCGCGGGGACCGCGAAGCTGACGCTGATCGTGTGGTCGGCCTCCAGGGCTGCGAAGGTGTACTCGTCATGCCCGTCGCGGGGGGTCGGCCGGAGGAGCACGCGACCGTCGACCGTGACCGTGCCCACCTCGTAGCCGGGCGCGGCCGCGAAGCTGAAGGTGAGGGTCGAGCCCCAGGGCACCGTCTGCGGGGTGGCCGGGGTGATCGTGC
>CAIOZS010000255.1 GCA_903862845.1 uncultured Thermoleophilia bacterium | reverse complement strand
GACGCCGCCCATGTCGTAGGCGAAGACGTAGAGCCCGTCGCGATAGAAGCGCCCGTCGATGTCCATGAACGCGGCGATCGCCTTCTCCTTGCCGACCTTCCGCGCCAGCGCCCAGGCCTCGTCGACGAACGCCTTGACCTCGGCCTTGCTCGGCGCCGCGGCGGCCACCGAGGGGCTGGGAGAAGGCGTGCCCTCCCAAGGCCCCAGGTAGCGTCCGGCGCCGACGACGTACTGGACGCCGTCGCTGCCGGTGACCAGCTTGTAGTAGCTGGCCTTGCGGTAGAGGCCCTGCTTGCCGGGCACCTCCTTGACGTACTCGATCCAGCCGCTGCCGTCGGCGAAGGCGCCGGCCACCAGGGCGTCGCGGAAAAGCTTGCCGGCGGCATCCGGCACGCCCTTCATGTTGCGCCCCTGGAAGGCGGGATCGGGGTCGGCGACGATGGTGACCTGCCGGTCGAACACGAAGGCGTAGAGGGCCGGGTTCGCCGGATCGACGTAGGGCGCCTCTCCCGCGTTGATGGCAGCGAACGTGGCCGCCGCATCCTTCTCGATCGCGGCGCCGGTGGCGTCGACCAGGTCGATCACCTGCTGCTCGGTGACGGCGCTCGTCTCGCGAGGGCTGGGAGAGGCCGTGCCCTGTACAGCGGACGAGCCGCAACCCGCCGCGAACGCCGCGAGCGTCAGCACCACCGCGGCGAGGACCGTCGTGAACGTGCTGCCGGCATGTCGGTCTGCGCCCATCGTCTCCCCTCCTCTCTCCTTGCGTTGCGTTGTGGAAACCGCCCGCGCCTACTCGGCCGGAACGTATGTACCGGCGCCGAGGAACCAGGTGTCGTCGACGCGCCGCACGTAGCTGAGCTTGCGCTGCATCTGGTAGCCCTGGGCTGGGTTGGCGTACTTGTAGCTCGCCCAGCCCGAGCCGGGGTCCTCGGCGACCGCCGCCATCTCGCGGACGGGGTACACCCCATCCGGGTCGCGGCGGTCCCACAGGTTCTTGCCCACCGACTGCGGCTCGATCGGGAAGCACAGCACCGTGCCGTCGAACTGGTCCGCGAAGACGTAGAGCTCGCCGCGGAAGAAAGGCCCGCCCTTGTCCATGAAGACGTCGATCGCCTGCTGCCGACCGACCTTGTTCGCATAGGTCCAGGCCTCGTCCACAAACGCCTTCACCTGCGCCTTGCTCGGCGGCTTGACCGCCGCGGGTCCGTAGGTGCCGGACCCCAGGAACCAGCTGTCGTCCACCTTCATCACGTAGCCGAGCTTGGGCTCCACGCGATTGTCGTTCAGCGGGTTCCCCCACATGAAGTAGAGCCAGCCGCTGCCGTCCTCGGCGAGATGAACGAGGTCCTTGATGACGGGGACGCCGTTGGGGTCCTTCATGCCGATGAGGTTCTTGCCGACCAGCGACGGGTCGCCGCCGTGGGCGATCACCGTGCCGTCGAAATCGTAGGCGTAGATGTAGAGCTCGCCGTCGTGGAACTCGCCGCCCGGCGCCGTGAAGGCGGCGAGCGCCGCGTCCTTGCCGTTCATGCGGGCGTACGCGACGGCCTTCTCGACGAACGTCTGGACGTCGGCCTGCGTGGCGGCCGTGGACGCCGCGGAACCGGCCTGGGGCGCGACTTCGGCGCGCCCCAGATAGCGCCCCGCGCACACCACGTAGCGCTGGCCGTCGCTGCCCGTGACGAGCTTGTAGTACGTCGACTTGAGAAACAGCCCCTTCTTGCCGGGTGCCTTGTAGACGTACTGCTCCCAGCCGCTGCCCTTGGCGAGGGCGCCGGCCACGATCTCGTCGCGGAACGGCTTGCCGGCGGCGTCCGGCTTGCCCGTCATGCTCTGGCCGCGGACGGCGGCGTCCGGAGTGGCCACCAGCGTCACGCCGGTGTCATACACAAAGGCGTAGAGATCCGGGTTCGCCGGGTCCGTGTAGGGCGCCTCCCCGGCGTCGATGGCCGCGAGCGTCGCCGCCGCGTCCTTGTGGAGGGCGGCGCCGGTGCTGTCGACCAGGCCCGTCACCTGCCGCTCGCTGACTGGTGAGGCGGACGGGCTGGGCTGCGGGGTGCCTTCCCAGGGCCCCAGATAGCGTCCGGCGCCCACCACGTACTGCTTGCCGTCGCTGCCATTGGCGAGCTTGTAGTAGGTCGTCTTGAGCTGCAGCCCGTCCGTGCCCGGCTGGGCGTAGACGTACTGCTCCCAGCCGCTGCCCTTGGCGAGGGCGCCGGCGACGATCTCGTCGCGGAACAGCTTGCCGGCAGCGTCCGGCTTGCCCTTCAGGCTCTGACCCTGCATCTCGGGGTGGGGATTGGCGGCGACCGACACTGCGAGGTCGAAGACGAAGGCGTAGAGGGCCGGGTTGGCAGGGTCGACGTACGGGGCCTCGCCGGCGTTGATGGCGGCGAGCGTGCCGGGCGCGTCCTTCTCGATGGCGGCGCACGTGGCGTCGACCAGGTCCACGACCTGCCGCGCGGTGATCGGCGCCGCGGCGCCGGGGCTCGGTGAGGCCGGCTCCTTGCCGGCCGCCGACCCGCAGCCGGCCATGATCGCCGGCAGCGCCAGCAGGGCGCCGACCGCGGCGATCGTCGCCACGATCGTCCAACCTTGACGTACAGCCTTCATGCGAACCTCCGCGAGCATCCCGGGACGAGTTCCGCGCGCACAGGCGCGCCGCTCTGCTCTATCGGCAACGGCCGCGCACATCTGAAGCGGGCGGCGAGCCACACGCGGCCCTCGGCCGACCCCGCCCGAGTGACCCCGGCCTCAGGCGAGCCGCCGCGCAGCCGCACCCGGCCGCCCGCGCGAGGGAACGGTCACAAAGCGCTCGCCGACAACGCCCGCTCAGCGCCGGACCTCTGCCGCCCTCGAGCTCCCCGAGCCGCCGGCCCTCGGCGACTTCGCGGGGGCCTCGGGTCACGTCAGCGGAGCTCGCCGGGCATGAGGATGCGGCTCTGTGGGGCGAGCTGTTCCGGCTCCTGCCCGGCCGCGGCGAGCCCTTCGAGATCGTCGTCGCTGAGCGCCCGAGGGCCGCTGATGGGCACGACCGGCGCGAGGTCGGCGGACTCGACCGGCGGCGGCGCGCATGAGCTCAGAAAGACGCCCATGGCGTCCTCGACGAGGGGAGTCGGGTCGTCCCGGTACTGCCGCGGCAGGCGCTTCTTGATGTACAGGTGAGAGAGACCGAACAGCGTCGCGAACCCCACCGCGGCACGGGCGTCCGCGTCGCCGCAGGCGAGCTCTCCCCGCTCCATGCCTCGCGCGAAGATCGCCTGCAGCCGCTCGAAGGTGGCGTAGTACTGGCGGGTGAGCACCTCCGACTGCTCGGTCCTGGGAGGCAGGGCATCGAAGACGAGCGCGAACCCATGGGGGTTGGCGACCGACCAGCCGACGAAGGCCGTCGCAAGCTGGCGCAGCTGCGCGACGGCGTCGGCGGAGGCGTCGACCGAAGCGTCGACGGCCGCGTCGAGCTCGGCGACGGCGCGGAGCTTGGTGGCCTCGAAAAGGCCGCGCTTGTCGTCGAAGTAGTAGTGGATCGTGGTGGGAGTGACCCCCGCCAGCCCGGCGATCTCGCGCAGGGTGACGTTTCTCGGGCCCTTCTCGATGATGAGGTCGGTGGTGATGCGCAGCAGCGCATCGACGAGTTCCGGATTGGGTGGCCTGGTCATGTGCACCCACCTCCCGAGAGGGTGTCTGGACGGCAAGCGCAGATTCTTACTGCATTACGTTATGTTATCAGCGGTCGCGGCGGCTGTAAAGCGAGCGCGGTCGGGAACATTTGTCGGGGGCGTCCTGCGCCGCGCTGCGCTGCTACTGGCCCATCCACTTCTCGTAGATGCCTTCAAACTCGCTGTCGCCGACCATCTCTATGCCCTTGTTGAGGATGCCGAGCAGCATGGCGTCGTCCTTGCGCACAGGCATGGTCATCTCGCCGCTGGCCACGGGCTTGCCGACGGCCTTCACCTTTTTGGCGAGCTTGAGCTCCTTGACGTAGTAGTCCCCGACGAGCTCGTCGAGGATCGACGCCTGAGCGGCGCCCGCGGCGACCGCCCTGATGGCCCGCGGGTAGCCCTTGACGACCAAGGTCGAGAGACCGGCATCGTCGGCGAGCTGCTGGCCGGAGTCGCCGTCGACGACCGCCACCTTGAGCCCCTTGAGGCTCTTGAGCGTCGTGCTCCCGGTGTGCGCGGCGTCGACGTAGATGCGCGTGTCGATCATGTAGTAGGCGCGCGTGAAGGCGAACCACTGCTTGCGCTCCGGCAGTGGGAAGATGCCCTCGAGTGAGTCGAAGCGGCCCTGCTTGAGCCCGTCAAGCTGGTCGGCGAAGAGCACCGGCGTGAACGCCACCTTGACGCCGAGACGCTCGGCCACCAGCTTCCAGTAGTCGACGGCGATGCCGACGGCCTGACCGCTCTTGTCGGCGAAGCCGAACGGCGGGTAGTCGCTGAAGCCGCCGATCTGCAGCGTGCCCTTCTGCGCGAGCCACTCCTGCTCGGCCGCCGTGAGCGCGCCCGGCGCCGGCGAGGCAGGCACCGTGGGCGAAGCCGACGCGGGCGCCGCCGCGGACGGGCCCACAGACGCGGCCTGCTGCGTGCCGCAGCCGCCGAGCAGCGCGGCGGCGAGCAGGACGAAGGCGCTCGCGCATACTCCGAGAAGCACCGCCGAATGACGTTTCTGGACGTGCAGGTGTTGTAGTCTCACTTCCGCCTCCGCTCGATATGGGCGCACAACCGGGCCGGCCCCTACCCGGCAGCCGGCCCGTCTGGTTACAGATTACAGATATAGCTTATTGTCGTCAATCAGCGGCCCAAGAGCCACTGACGCGCCCGACCATCGCGGCGGTGACGCGGTCGAGCGGCTCGTCACCTACCCCGCCGCCCCGGCGATCCGCTCTTTGACCCTGCGGAGCACCGGCATAGCGACGCCGAGACTCTCCCCCGTCTCGAGCACGTCCACGGTGAAACGCTGCATCTCGTCGCGGTTCTCGCTGAAGTGGCCGGCGACGAAGGTGCGCTTCACCCAGGCGGTGCCGGAACTCTGATGCGCCGCGGCGGCGATCGCCTCGGCGGACTGCGTGAGGTACGGCACCGCGTCGGGCCACGCCGCCGGATCCACCCCGCGAGCGGCGAGCACCGCGAGGCACTCGCGGACCGCCGGGACCATGAGGTCGCGAAGCGCCGTCTCGTCTGCAAGGAGCCGCTGATGACCGCCGACGTACAGCGCTGCGCCGATCATGCCCGCGGCGATGGCGAAGTGCACATGCAGCCACTCGAGCATGTCGGACTTGCGGTCGGGCTCCACGCCCGTCGTCGCGAACAGATCGACGACGTCCCGCACCCAGGACGGTTCCTCGCCGTCGATGGGGCCGCAGCGGTAGTCGGCGCTCATGTTGAAGACGAGCTTCTTACCGCCGTGCCCGCCGGTCGACGACGAGTAGCCCCAGGCGTACTGCGACCGGGGAAGCACCGCGTCGACGGCGTCCAGGCCGTCCCAATTCGCGGCGAAGAGCAGGTAGCGGGCGTCGGGCAGCACGGCGGCGAGGCCGCGGAGGGTGCCGGCGAGCTGGTAGTGCTTGACCGGCACCATCACGAGGTCGACGCGAAGGTCAGGCGTCAGCGCTTCGACCACGGCCGGGCGATAGATTGCCTGCAGCGTCTCCGCATGGCCGGGGCGCCTGTCCAGCAGGTCGATGTGGACACCGTCCGCGACCTGCGCCGCGCGCCCTGGCCGAAGCAGATGGATCACGTCGTGACCAGCCTCGCCGAAAGCCCACCCGTAGCCGGTGCCGATCACTCCGAGGCCGACGATCAGAATGCGCACAGCACGCCTCCTTTCTTGACGCCGGCGCGGCCTGCGGCCCCGGCGCAGCGGCGGCGGTGCGGCGTGCGGCCGGCCGCGGCGCAGGGAGCCTCGGGGCCGCGCTCAGCCGGTCAGCAGGCTCTGCACCCGCGTCATGTAGTCGTTGAGGTTGGCAGCGTACTCGGGCGAGCCGTCGATGCGCACGAAGCCCTTGGCGACGCCGTCGACGAAGTCGACCTCCCGGTTCATCACGGCGAGGGCGCCGTCGACGCCGTGAAAACGCATGTGGACGAAGGGGCGGCGGCGCTCGTAGATGCCCCGCCCGGCCTTCGTCTGCCCGGCGCGCACGCGCAGGTAGGCAGCGATGCCCTCAGGTTCCACCGAGAATTGATAGATGCGGTCGGGTTGCCTCGCCGTCCAGCGCTCCATCCCGGGGTCGCCGCCCTTGTTGTACTGGCTCAGAGCGGCGGTGATCATGTAGACCGTGAGCTTGACCTTGAGGCGCCGCTTAGCCGGGTCTGTGGGATTCGCGCTCGGGAGCATCAGCTTGAGCGCCAGGAGGAGCTGCACCACCTTGGTCAGCAGCCCGGGCCGGTGGAACCCTTTGATGCCGGGCAGCACCGTCTTGCCGGCGAAGAAGTCGCCCAGCTTCGCCAGAGAGGCGAACGTGAAGGTGATGTCGGGGCTCGGGGCGCCGCCGCCGGCGTCCCAGAACCCCTGCTCCACGCGGACTTCGCCGTGCTCGAACCACAGATAGGCGCCCACGGGGTGCGGCTGGTTCTTGGCCACGAACTGGACGGTGGCATTGACGTGGGCGAAGCGCTTCGCCATGGCCGGGTCGTCCTCGAGCAGCACCTTGACGCAGGGCAGCGCGGCCTGCAGAAACAGGCGCGTGCGGAGGAGCTCGCGGGTGCGCGCCTGCGGCAGGTCGTGGCGGGACGCCGCGGGCTGGTGGACCGGCGGCGCCTGCGTGGCGCCGGTCGCCGCCTGCGTGACGGCGCTCGCCGGATCGTGGCCGGCGCCCATCAGTGCTCGTCCTCCCAGTCTTCGTCGGCCTCGAACTCGCGCTTCAGCAGCTCCCGCACCTTGCCGACGATGCCGTCGCCGTCGATGCAGTAGTGCGAGTAGAGATCCTCAGGATAGCCGACCTCGCTGTAGCAGTCCGGCAAGCCCGCCTTGGCAAACGCGCAGCCCTTGCCGCTGGCGGCGATCACGTCGGCGACGGCGCTGCCGAGGCCGCCGATCACGTTGTGCTCCTCGACGACGAGGATGCGGCGAGTCTCGCTGACGGCCTTGAGGATCGCCTCCTCGTCGATCGGCTTGATCGTGTGCACGTCGAGGACGCGCACGCCGATGCCGTCCTGGTCCCGGAGCAGCTTGGCGGCCTCGGCGGCGTGATACACGGCGACGCCGCAGGCGATCACCGTGATGTCGGTGCCCTCGTTGATGGTGACCGCCTTGCCGATCTCGAAGCCGTAGTCGTCGTTCTCGTAGTGGGTGGGCTCGAAGCCCCGGCCCAGACGGATGTAGACGGGGCCGGGGCGCTTGACGGCGGCGCGCACGGCGTTGGCGGTCTCCCAGCCGTCGGCCGGCACGATCACGCACATGTTTGCCAGCGACCTCTGGATAGCGATGTCCTCGGTGCAGTGGTGCGTGGTGCCGGCCTGGCCGAAGCTCACGCCGCCGTGCGTGGCGATGATCTTGACGTCGAGGTTCTGGTAGCAGATGTCGGTGCGCACCTGTTCGAGAGCGCGCATGCTGGCGAACGCCGACATCGTGCTGACGAACGGCAGCAGGCCGCTCTTGGCCATGCCGGCGGCGATGCCGAACAGGTTCTGCTCGGCGATGCCGACGTTGAACACGCGCTGCGGGAACTTGTCCTGGAAGACGCCAATCTTGGTGCTGCGCGCCAGATCGGCGGTGAGCGCGACGATGCGCGGGTCGGCCTCGGCGAGGTCGCAGAGGACGCGCCCGTAGATCTCGGCCTGCGTCAGCGTGTTGGCGTCGTAGACGTTCCAGGTGGTACCGGTGACCTCGGTCATGAGGCACCTCCCGCGGCCGGCGCGCCGGCTCTTGCGGCGCCGGCCCCCGCCTGAATGCTGGCTTTGGCCTTGGCGGCCAGCTCCGAGTCGATGCTGCCGTAGTGCCACTTCACCTGGTCTTCCATGAAGTCGACGCCCTTGCCCTTGACGGTGGTACAGATGATCACGGTGGGAGCGCCCTTCGCCGCCTGGGCGCCCTCGATGGCCGCGCCGATCTGGGCGTAGTCGTGGCCGTCGATCTCGCGCACTTCCCAGCCGAAGGCCTTCCATTTCTCGGCCAGCGGCTCCAGGCTCATGATGTCCTCGGTGCGGCCGTCGATCATCATGTGGTTGCGGTCGATGAAGGCCGTGAGCGTGTCGACCTTGTAGTGATGCGCTGCCATGGCCGCCTCCCACACGGAGCCCTCGTCGCACTCGCCGTCGCCGAGCAGGCAGTAGGTGCGCCAGGCCTGCTTCTGGAACCTGGCGCCCAAAGCCATTCCCACGGCCATCGAGAGGCCGTGGCCCAGCGAGCCCGTGCTCGCGTCCACCCCGGGCACCTTGAGGCCGTCGAGGTGCATCCCGAACGGGCTCTTGAAATGGTTGAACTCGCGGAGTAGCTCCTTGTCGTAATAGCCCTTGTCGGCGAGCACGGCGGCGAGACCGACGCCCCCGTGCCCCTTGCTGAGCACGAAGCGGTCGCGCTCCGGCCAGCCGGGCTCGGCGGGCTTCACGCTCAAGTAGTGGTAGTACAGCGCCGTCAGCACGTCGGTCATGCTGAGAGCACCGCCGATGTGGGCGCCGCCGGCCCACACCGTGACGTCGACCATGTCGCAGCGCAGCTGCCTGGCCTTGGCCTGCAGGCTCCTGATCTCCTCCGGTGACAGTGGCATCAACTACCCCCTTGCCCCTCGGGGCTCTTCTCCAGCGCCGCGAACGCGTCGTCCACGATCGCCAGGGTGCGGTCCAGGTCCTCCTGCGTGTGCGCGCAGCTCATGAACCAGTTGTGGTGAGAGGTGAAGTAGGCGCCGCGGCGGGTGCACTCGCTGCAGAAGCGCTGGTGCAGCATGAGGCTCGGGTCGTCGGTGAGGCGCAGGTACGGCATGCTCGGAACGCCGCTCACTCTGAGCTCGTAGCCGTGCTTGTCGGCGAGGCGCTGCATGCCGCCGGTGAGAGCGCGGCCGAAGTCCTGCATGCGCTTGGGCGCGTCGAGGCGCACGAGCTCGTCGAGGCAGGCGACGGCGGCGGCCATGGGCACCGCCTGGTACCAGTAGCTGCCCGTGAAGAAGACCTTGGCGGCCGCGCCTTTCAGGGCGTCGCTGCCCACGAGTGCCGAGATGGGATAGCCGTTGGCAAGAGCCTTGCAGTAGCACGCGAGGTCGGGGGTGAAGCCGAAGAACTCGGCGGAACCCCTGAGGCTCAGGCGAAAGCCGCAGCGCACGTCGTCGACGATGAGGACGACGCCGTGCTTGTCGCAGAGCTCGCGGATGCTCTCCCAGTAGCCCTGGTCCGGCAGCTCGCTGTCGGCGAAGGTGGGGTGATGGTAAGGCGTGGCGATGAAGCCGGCGATCTGGCCCGGGTTCTCGGCCAGCACGCGCACGAAAGCGGCCACGTCGTTCCAGGGGATGCGGACGATGTTCTCGACGTCCGCATCGATGACGCCGTGGTGGCCGGCGCCCTGCATCCACGCGGCCACGCCGTGGTAGCCGCCCTGGATGGCGACGATCTTCTTGCGCCCGGTGGCGGCGCGCGCCACCATCAAGGCGTAGCTCGTCACGTCGCCGCCGTTCTTGGCAAACAGGGCCCACGCGGCGAACGGCAGCATGTCGACCATCTTCTCGGCGAGCTCGACCATGACCGGGCCCGGCGCGCCCATGGTGTCGCCGGCTTCGCGCTGCCGTGCCGCGGCCTCGTCGACCACCTCGTTGTTGTAGCCGAGGACCATGGGACCGTAGGCGCACGTGTAGTCGATGAGCTCGTTGCCGTCCACGTCGGTAAAGCGCGCGCCGCGGCCCCGCTCCGCGTAGAACGGGTAGCTCGTGGGCGGCACAAGCATCGCCGGGCTGAAATGCCCGTTGATGCCGCAGGGGATCACCTTGGCGGCCCGCACGAACAGCTCCTGAGACTTGGTGAACGAGTACGTATCCATAGCGTCCCGCACCTCCTCAGGTGGCCGGGTTCAGGTACTTGGGGATGCGGTCCAGCACCAGGGCGAGGGCGTCGACCTTGTCGATCTGCCCCCAGATCTGGACGTCGCCGGTGACCGCGGCGACGAACGTGTCGAGCTTGCCGTTCAGAAATGCGCTCGCCATCGGCAGGTCACGCAGAAGCACCAGCGCGCTCGGATGCGGCAGCTCG
>CAIOZS010000254.1 GCA_903862845.1 uncultured Thermoleophilia bacterium | reverse complement strand
GACGGCGACGACGGCCGCATCATCGGCTTCGTCGAGCTCGTGAATCGCGACGTCGAGGCCGCGCCGCTCGACGGCTCCTGGATCCACACGACCATGGTGGCGACGCGGTATCGCGGCATGGGCGTCGCCGAGGCGCTCATGCGGCAGGCCATCGCCGCGGCGCGTGAGGCAGGCGCCGACGAGCTCCGCCTCACGGTCTTCGCCGGCAACGCGCCGGCGCTGGCCCTGTACGGCAAGTTAGGCTTCAGGCCGGGCGGCTCGCCGGCTCTCGAAGAGCGGCTCGAGGCTGAGGCGCGCCGCAGCGGCCGGCGCCAGGTCGCGCTCCGCCTGGCCCTGGCAGGCGCCGCCTCCGCGCCGGCCGCCGCCGCCGCGCCGGTCCGCGTCTCCGCGGCTGAGGCCGCCCCATGAGCGACGCCTTCGTCGCCCGCCGCAGCCTCCCTGACCTGGGCCTCTGGGGCAAGCTCAAGGAGCGCCGCCGGCCGATCTCCTTCGACCTCGAGATCACGGCGCGCTGCAACAACGACTGCCGGCACTGCTACATCAACCTGCCGGCCGGCGACCGCGAGGCGCAGGCGCGCGAGCTCACGCTCGCCGAGATCGAGCGTATCGCCGGCGAAGCCGCCGCCATGGGCGCCGTGTGGTGCCTCGTGAGCGGCGGCGAACCTCTGCTGCGCCGCGACTTTGCCGCCGTCTACCTGGCGCTCAAGCGCCTCGGCCTGCTGGTCAGCGTGTTCACCAACGCCTGCCTGGTCACCGATGAGCACGTCGCGCTCCTGCGCCGCTACCCGCCGCGCGACGTAGAGGTCAGCGTGTACGGGGCGACGCGCGAGACGTATGAAGCAGTCACGCGTCGCCCGGGCTCCTTCGAGGCCTTCACGCGCGGCCTCGACCTGCTGCTCGAAAGCGGCGTCAAGGTGCGCCTCAAGGCCATGGCCCTGCGCGCCAACGCACGCGAGCTGCCCGAGATGGCCGCCTTCTGCCGGGCGCGCACCAAGGACTACTACCGCTTCGACCCGCTGCTGCACCTGCGCTTCGACGGCGACCAGCGCCGCAACGCCGAGATCCGCGGGCAGCGCCTCAGCCCCGCCGAGATCGTCGCCGTGGAGCGCGCCGACGAGGAGCGCTTCGGCGCCCTGCAGAAGGGCTGCGACAAGCTCATCGCGCCGGACCACGAGGGGGCCGGCTGCGACCACCTCTTCCACTGCGGCGCCGGCAACGGCAGCTTCAACGTGGGCTACGACGGCACCTTCCGCCTGTGCAGCTCACTGTGGCACCCGGAGGCGACCTACGATCTGCGCAGCGGCACCCTGGCCGAAGCCTGGGACGAGGTCATCCCGCGCGTCCGCGACCTGCGCTCGCAGAGCCCCGAGTTCCTCGGGAAGTGCCGCCGCTGCGGGATCATCAACCTCTGCCTCTGGTGCCCGGCGCACGCCGCCCTCGAGACCGGGAGCATGGACGAGTGGATCGAGTACTTCTGCGCCGTCGCGCACGAGCGCGCTAAGGCGATCGGCGGGGGAGAGGCCCCCGATGGGGAAGAGG
>CAIOZS010000253.1 GCA_903862845.1 uncultured Thermoleophilia bacterium | reverse complement strand
GCCGCCGACGACGCCGGCCCACGCGCCCCAGCCGGCGCGCGACGGGAGGCCGCCGCAAGCGCGCCCGAGGTCGCCGGCGGCGGCCTCGAGGCTGCGCGCCGCCGCAAGGCGCAGCCGCACAACCTCGAGCTTCTCCGTGAGCTCGTCGTCGTCGGCGGCGAGATCCTCTCCCTTGGCCTCAAGATCCACGAGGCGAAGTTCGAGCCCGCGTCGCCGTCGCCCCATGCGCTCCCGCCACTGCTCGAGGCCGCTGACCACCCCCGCTTGCCGGGCCTCGTCGAGCCAGAGGGCGATATCACGCGGCGCTGCGACTGACTCGCGCAAGGGCGCGGCGCTCAGCAGATCGACGACGGCGCGCCGCGCGAACGGCGCGCCGGCCGGCGGCGCCAGGCAGTCGGCGAGGCGCAGCAGCAACCGCGGCCCCGTGGAGCGGTCGGGGCGGCGACAGGCCACGGGGATGCCCGCCGCCTCGAGGCCGGCGGCCGCGCGCTCCACGTCGTCGCCGTGCGGCACCACCACGGCGCAGTCCCAGAAGGCGGCGCCGGCGGCCGCGGCCGCAAGGACGGCGCGCGCCGCTTCGCGCATCTCCGCGCGCTCGTCGGGCACCGATACCACGCTCAAAGTGCGATCGTCGCCGCGAAGCTCGACGGTGGGCGCGCAGGCCGGCCGCGACGCGCGCCACAGCTCGGCGAGCCGCTCGAGATCGACGACGGCCGCCGGAGCCTCCAACCGCTGCTCCGCGAGACCACATCTGTTCGCGACCTCGAGAGCAATGGCGCCTGAGCCCGAGCCACCGCGCGGGATGGGCACGAACAGGTCGGCGCCGGCGCCGAGCAGCTCGGCGACCAGCGCCTCCTGCGCCTGGTTGAGGTCGTAGATGCCGTACAGGATGACCCGGGCGTGCGATGGCTTGCTCACGCTTCGCACGGCCTCAGCCGCAGCAGGCGTGTGCGCTCGCGCCGGCGCCCCGCGCACGGCGTCGGCCGCGTCGAGCAGCAGCTGCGCGCGGTCCGCCAGCCCGCGCCGCGCGAGCTCGTCGCAGTAGGCGCCGTACAGCTCCTGAAGATCGGCCGCCTTCGCGGCGTCCCGCGGCAGGTCCGCCGCCGCACCCTGGCCGACGGCGGCCCGCGCCCATGCGGACGCCGGAGCGACGCAGGCCTCGCGTAGGTCGGCGAAGGTCGCGGCCACCGCATGAGGGAAGTGCGGACGGCTCTGGACCGGCGCGAAGTAGGCCAGTTCACGGGCGGCGATCAGGCGCCCAAGCAGGCGCTCGCGGGCGAGGCCCGCGAGCGTCGGCTGCGGCGCCCCGCGATTTGCGGCCACCAGGTCGGCGGCGAAACGGGCGAGGGTGACCACGGAGATGTTGGCCACGGCGCCGAGCTGTCGCACGAGAAGGTCGCCGACGTGCGTGCGCACGTGCGCTGAGCCGACCACGACAGTGAAAGGCGCGAGCGAGCGGCCCCGCCGGAGCTCCTGCACGCGCTCGCAGAGCGCGTCTTCTAGCTCCGCAAAGCGGCCGCTCACCAGCAGTCCACGCGCTTGATCGTCCCCCGCCGTCATCGTGCCGCCGACAGTATCACGCGGCTGGGACGGAACCGCCGGCGGACGCCACGGCCGGAGCAGACGGCGGGTGCGGCGACCTGGGCCGGGCGGCGCGCCGCCCGCCCCACGCCCTCAGGTGAACGCCGTGACGACCTCCGCGTGCTCCGGGTACGCGGCCAGCAGCGCGTCCCGCGCGCCGAGCTCGAAGTCCTCGTACTCGAACCCCGGCGAGACGATGCAGCTCACCAGCGCCCAGGCGCGGGAGGCCGGCAGGTGCGGGCCGCCCGCGAGGCGGGCGCCCTGCCAGCTGCCGGCCGGCACCAATGCCTGCGGCAGCCACGCCCCAGCCACCGCGGCGCCGCCCACCGAACCCGGCGCGTCCGGCCCTGCGGCCGGGATCCGCCCAGTCTCTGCCGGATCGCCCAGAACGCGCGTCTCCAGCTCGCCGCCCGGCGACAGCATGACCAGCTCCAGCGGCAGCCCACCCTGGAACACCCAAAGCTCGTCGCTCTTGATGCGATGCAGGTGACTGAGCGCCGCGTCGGTGACCAGGAACAGGATGACCGTGGACGCCGCGCGCTCCCCGCGCGGCGACTGCACGGTCTCGACCGCCCTGTACGTCTCGCGGAAGAACCCGCCCTCGGGGTGGGGCTTGAGGCCCAGCGTAGCGGCCAGCTCTTCGGCGGACGGTCTCATGCGCCGAGCATACCCGCCGGGCGTTCGCACCCCAAGCGTGAGGCAGCCTCTCCTTCCGCTGGACTGATACCGGTCGCGACCTGATCGTCGCTGCTCTCCAGGAGCTCACCCGTGCGTGGTGGAAGCAGCGGTCCGGGCTGTTCAGCTCACAAGCGCCCAGGTGCGGGAGGCCGGCAGGCGTGGGCGCCCGCGAGTTCGCCGATCGCGCCCGTCTCCCGCGCACCACTCGGCGACCGGGTGATCGGCTCCAGCGGCAGCCCGCTCACGAACACCGGGAGCTCGTCGCTCGACGTGCGCGGAGTAGTCCCACAGGAGACTCCCCGGTACGCTGTCAGCCGTCCGCCGTGAAGAGGCCCCTCGTTCGTGTGGCGGGAGCGACTCGTCGGCACGGCCCGGCCTCCACGCCGACCTCTCTCGACGGGTTTCATGGCAAAATACAGACCGCGCTCAGGAAGAGGGGGGACGGGAACAGTTGAGTGGTCGGCGAGACGAGCTCGTTCATCCGCGGCGGACCGCCATCACGGCCGCTCCGCTGCTCGGCCTCCTCTGTGGCCGGGAGAGGCGCGGCGCCCGGGCTGTCCCGGCCGCGGCGGCCGCGCTCGCGAGGGCGTGGAGCCGCACCTGTCTGAATGTCCACTGGCTCGCCGACGTGGCAGGCGGCCTCGCGCTCGGCGCGGCAGCGGGACAGGGCGCCCTCGCCGCGCCAACCCGGCGGCTCGGCAGCGCCAGGGTGGCCACGCTGCCCGATCACGAGAGACAGGCCCTCACATGCCGGTGACCACGGCAGCACAGCGACCCGGTCCCTCGCGCCGCGCGGCGGCGATCGCTGCCATCCTCCTCACCGCCGCGGTGATCGTCGTCACGATCGTCGTGGCGCTCCGCGACCCGCTGCTCTGCACGGCCCAGGTGGTTCTGCTCATCGTCGCCGGGCTGGCGGTCTGGGATTCGCTCACCACGCCGGGCGCACGCCGCTGGATCGCCCTCGCACTCGCGGCGGCGGCCGCCGTCGCCATCGTCCTCCTCCAGATCCAGAAGGAGGGGAGCGCCGGCCTCTCGCTGGCGCTGCGCCTGGCGGCGCTGCTGGCCGCCGCCGGACTGGCGCGGTACGCGCTGGCGCGAGACGTGCGCACACTCCAGCGGAGCGTGACTCCCGGCACGCCCGTGCCCGGCGCCAAGCGGGGCACACTGATCATGAACCTGAAGTCCGGCGGCGGGAAGGCCGCGCGCTTCCACCTCGAACGCGAGTGCCGCGCGCGAGGGATCGAGCCGGTCGTCCTGCAGCCGGGCGACGACCTGCTCCGGCTCGCGCGCGAGGCCATCGACAGCGGCACGGACGTGATCGGCATGGCGGGCGGCGACGGCTCCCAGGCCCTGGTCGCCGGCGTCGCCGCCGAGCGTGGCGTCCCCATGGTCGTGGTCCCCACGGGCACCCGCAACCACTTCGCCCTCGATCTCGGCCTCGACCGCGACGACGTCGTCGGCGCCCTGGATTCCTACGGCGAGGCCTTCGAGCACAGCATCGACCTCGCCGACGTGAACGGGCGCGTCTTCGTGAACAACGTGTCGCTCGGCCTGTATGCGACGATCGTCCGGTCTCCCGAGTACCGCGACGCGAAGAGGGAGACCGCGCTCGCGGCGCTGCCGCAGGTGCTGGGCCCCGACAGCGAACCGTTCGACCTGCGCTTCGACGGCCCGGACGGCGAGACGCACGAGGGCGCGCACGTCATCCAGATCTCCAACGGGCCGTACGGCACCTCCATCGGGGGGCTCGCGTCGCGGCCCCGCCTCGACACGGGCACGCTCGGCGTCTTCGCCCTCGTGGTGCCGAGCGGGCTCGAGGCGACGCACTTCCTCGCGGCCGTGGCGGCGGGTCACCCCGAGCACTACCAGGGCTACCTGGGCTGGAGCACGCCGACGCTGACCCTGACCTCGGCGTCTGCCATCGCTGTGGGCCTCGACGGCGAGTCCCTGGAGATGGAGCCTCCGCTCGTCTTCTCGTCACGACCGGGCGTGCTCCGCGTGCGCCTGCCCGGGCGGGCGATCGGCTACTCGCCGGCCGCCCGGTCCGTGAGCCTTCGGGCGCGGCTCGCCGACCTGGGCCGCGCCGCGCTCGGACGGCCCGCCGGGAGCGACGCGTGACGCGCCGGCTCATGCGTCGCGATCGCGCGGCAGCGCGGCCGATCCTCGACATGAGACGCGCCGCCTCGCCGCGCAGAGCACCGGATGGTACCATCCGGCAGTCATGACGACAGACGCGACAGACGCGCACGGACTCGGCTCCTTCTCACAGGATGACGCCCAGGAGGCGCGCCCGGAGCCGCAACGCTTCTCGACAGGCGCCGTCCTCCACGACCTGAAGCGCATGGACCTCGCCGTCTACCGCGCCGTCGAAGGCACGCGTACGCCGGTGCTCGACGTGCCGCTTCGCGAGATCTCCCGGCTCGCCAATCACTCGAAGCTCTGGCTCGCGATCGCCGCGCTGCTATTCGCCTTTGGCGGCCGCTCAGGGCGCCGGGCGGCCGTCACCGGCGCGGTCGCCGTGGGCGTAAACTCGTTCGTCGTCAACGTGCCCCTGAAGGCCCTGGGTCACCGCGACCGGCCGGACAGGGGCACGGTCGACGTCTCGACCGAACGGCACGTGAGCATGCCCACGTCGACATCGTTCCCATCCGGGCACTCGGCGTCCGGCTTCGCTTTCGCGCAGGCCGTCGCGGCCACCCGGCCAGAGCTCGGGCTGCCGCTCCGCGGGCTCGCCGCGGTGGTCGCGTACTCGCGCATTCACACCGGCGTGCACTACCCGGGGGACGTGATCGCCGGCGTGCTCATCGGCATGGCGATCGGCGAGGGCACAGCCCGTGGTGCGCGCTCACTGCTGCGCCTGCGCGCCCCCCGGGCGGCCCGGCACACGCCGTAGACGTGGAGAAGCCCCTCGTCCAGCTGGAACGAGGGGCTTCTCGGTAGCAAGCCGTAAGCCGGATCCTGTCGTGGGTGACCATCCATCTGGGACGCACGTTGCCGCGCGCCTCATGCGACCGAAACCCGGGAGCCTCGGGCGAGCAACCCTCAAACGCTCCCCTATTTGGTCTTGCACCGGGCGGGGCTTGCCGAGCCGGCCTGTCACCAGGACCGCTGGTGAGCTCTTACCTCACCGTTTCACCCTTACCCGCACCCCTCGAAAGGGGCCGCTGGCGGTCTGCTCTCTGTTGCGCTTTCCCTCGGGTTTCCCCGGCTGGCCGTTAACCAGCGCCCTGCTCTGTGGTGTCCGGACTTTCCTCGACGGGGAGCCTCGCGAGCTCCGAGGAGCATCGCAACGCGACCCCACCGCGGCCACCTGGCTTGCCCGTTGAGTGTACCACCGCGCCGCGCGAGCTACGCGTCGGCCTCGATGAGAACGACGCCGAGCAGCCCGCGGAAGTCCGCGTCCAGGGTCACCAGTTCGCAACGCTCGAGCCGCGCGGTCGCATAGATGACGGCGTCTGCTGCCGCAAGCCCGTGAGCGGCGCTGAACTGGACGGCGATGACAGCCGTCGTGACGTCGGCGGGCGCGAACCGGGTGCATTCCATGTGCCCCACCACCTCCATCGCGGCGCGCTCTCCCGCGTGACGAAGAGTCCAGCGATAGACCTCGTACAGTACCTGGACCGGGGTGATGATCCCGCGTTCGGCGACCAGATAGGATGCGCACCGCGCGGCCAGAGGGCCGTCGACGAGGTGTTCGATCCACACCGACGAGTCGAGCACGTTCATCACGCTGTCAGTAGCGGTCGGTCTCATCCCGGTAGTCGTCGGTGGGGGCACCCTTGGCGATTCCGCGGAGCTCGGAGATGGGACGCTGCGGCACGAGGGCGATGAAACCGTCACGGTCGATCAGGGCGACCTGCTGACCGGGCTTCAGGTCGAGCCGCTCGCGGATCTCCTTGGGGATCACGATCTGGAACTTGGGTGAGATCGTGGCGCGCGCCATGACGAACCTCCTCATCGCTGCGGTTCATCATACGCCGTCATCATCGATGCCACAAATGTCATACCACTCTAGCATCGATAGGCGATGAGTCACTCCACGAGCGTGCCGCCGGCCCCATCCTTGAGGTAGCCGAGCACGTACGTGGTCACGTCGCCGGACGCCTCGAACTGCGGATCGCCCGCAGCCGGCAGGAGGCGGCCGGCCGGCCGGCGCCAGAACGTGTCGAGCGCCGGCTTGCCGCCTTCCCTGCCGACGACCTCGTCGAGCAGCATCCAGCCGAGCCCGACGTGGCGCCCGGCTTCGTGCTCGTCCGTGGTCGTGAAGATCTCGTCGAAGTCGGTCGGTCGGTAGAGCTCGACCTTGCCGTCATCGCCGAGCACCTCGAAGGCACCGTCGGGGCCGCCGCCCTGGATGTCGGCGGTGGCCCGCTCATCGGGGCTGTGGTTCATGTCAGACGACCTTGGTCCCCTGCTCGCCGGGCTTGAGGCGCCCGAGCACGTAGATCGTCACCACGGGCGCCGCGGCGGGAGGCACCACCGACTCGGTGAGCGCCTCTTCCACGGCCGAGGGCGCCTTGGGCGCCGGACCCGTCTCAACGCGCTCGGTGAGGGCCATCCAGCCGTCGGCCACCAGGTCGTTGCGCTCGTTCGCCGAGCGCGCCTCCTTGATCTCGGCGAACTGGCCGGCCGCGTACTCAACGACCGTTCCGTCGGCCATGAGCACATCGTAGGTCTCGTCCATCTCGTTCTCCTTCAAGTGGATTGTCAGCCGCCCCGCAGCGCGGGGCTCAGCGCGGCCGCCGCCGCCTCGTCGAGCAGCCAGGTGAGCTTGCCGTGCACCGGGCGCACGCCCTGGGCAGGCACCGCATTCGGCACCTGCAGGCCCTCGAGGACCTCGGCCACCATGCCGGCCTTGGCCGCGCCGCTCACGAGAAACCAGACGCGGCGCGCGGCGTTGATCACGGGGTAGGTCACGGTGACGCGCGACGAACCGTCCGGCGCTTGCGTAGCCACGGCGAAGCGCTCCTCGACGGCCAGAGCGTCGCTGCGCGGGAAGAGGCTGGCCGTGTGCCCGTCGCCGCCGAGGCCGAGGAGCACGAGGTCGAACACGGGCAGCTCGCTCGGGGGCCGCTCGAGCGCCGCCAGGGCGCGCAGTTCCTTCTCGTAGGCGAGCGCCGCCTGCTCGGGCGCCTCCTCCCCGTACACGCGGTGCACGTTGGCGGCGGCGATGGGCGCGTGCCTCAGCAAGGCGTCGCGGGCCATGCCGTAGTTGCTGGCCGGGTCGTCCGGCGGTACGCAGCGCTCGTCGCCCCAATAGAGCTGGACGCGGCGCCAGGGGATCTT